>JAGHTZ010000070.1 GCA_018065065.1 Candidatus Equadaptatus faecalis
ATTGAAGGAGCAAGCTCCTTCTCTCCGTTCGACTTGCATGTGTTAGGCACGCCGCCAGCGTTCGTCCTGAGCCAGGATCAAACTCTCCGTTTGATTCTGGAAACTCATTAGTTATTACTTACGTACTGTATTCTATTGGCAAGGTGCTAGCCGCCTTGGAACCATCTGTTTCCGCGACGACGGGAGATAATATACTACGATATTTTAAATATTGCAACCCCCAAATTTAAGTTTTTTGGATTTTTTTAAAGAAATTTTATTGGTCATATTCCGCATTGTGTTGTAAAATTTTTACATACTAAATGAAAGGTTTGATATTCTTGCCGTACAGCTTCGGGAATGACAGACGATTTGCGATTAACAACGGTGACGGAGGCGCGAAAAGCAACAGTTTTATACGCAAAATAATTGCGCCCCTTCTGCTGTTTGCCGCAGTATCATTTGTACTGCTGACGGTTTTGGTCGTCGTTACCGCGCACAAGCTGCCAAGCTCCAAGGAAATTCTTGCCCACAAACCGAGCCTTGCCACAGTCATATATGACAGAAACGGTGAGGAGATTACAAAACTCTTCCAGGAAAACCGCAGCTGGGTGAAGCTTGAAAACGTTTCACCGTGGATGGTAAAAGCAATTCTGGCGGCGGAAGACAGCAAATTTTACAAACATTCTGGCATAAGACCGGTTGCAATATTGCGTGCCGCAACCATAGACCTTGTTTTTCGCGGAGCACATCAGGGCGGCAGTACTATAACACAGCAGCTGGCAAGAAATCTTTTCCTTTCAAAAGAAAAGACTATTATGAGGAAGATAAAAGAAGCCATTATTGCCCTGCGTCTTGAAAAGGTATATTCAAAGGAACAGATTTTGGAAATGTACCTTAACACAATATATATGGGGCACGGGGCATACGGCGTTGATTCTGCTGCAATGATTTATTACGGCAAACACGCGGACAGACTGACCGTTGCGGAAAGCGCAATCCTGTCGGGACTTGTGGCAGCGCCTGAAAAATACTCTCCGACACGCAATCCGAAAAATTCCGCAACAAGAAAACAGTACGTCCTCAAGCGTATGCTTGACCTTGATTGGATTTCAAAGGGAGATTACGACAACGCTCTCGCAGAAAAGCCTGTCCTGTCAAAAAAACGAAACAACAGCACCGGCTTTTACATTCCAGATGCGCCGTATTTTGTGTCCTATCTGCTGTTTAACCAGCTGCTGCCTGCTTACGGCGCAGATCAGGTGTACCGCGGCGGACTTAAAGTCTACACAACAATAGACATCAAGGTTCAGCAAAAAGCGGAAGAACTTGTCTCCAAAATGCCTCACGAAGCCGCGCTTGTCGCTCTTGACCCGTCAACCGGCGAAATACTTGCCATGGTCGGAGGAAGGGACTACAGCAAGAGTAAATTCAACAGAGCGGTGCAAGCATACAGGCAGCCGGGCTCTTCATTCAAACCTTTTGTCTACGCAGCCGCGCTCGAAAACGGTTACAGATCCATTGATCATCTGCTCGATGCGCCGCTGCAGTTTGACAACGGATGGTCGCCGTCAAACTACAGCAAAGGCAAATACAACGGCGAAATCACCTTCATGACCGGCATTGCAAAATCGCTCAACACGGTCGCCGTCAGGCTCGGACAAATTGTCGGAGTAAACAGTGTTATTGACATTGCTACTCGGCTCGGAATATCCTCGAAATACCTGCCCAACGACCTTTCAATATCGCTTGGTTCGGCAAGCGTTACCCCGCTTGAAATGTGCGCTGCCTACTCTGCTTTTGCCAATAACGGAAGCAGGGTTAAGCCGTTTGGAATAACAAAGATAGAAAACAATATGGGAGAAATACTTGAGCAGAATACGCCTGAAATCAAATCCGTACTCTCATCGACAACCGCGGTAATGGCTCGTTCGCTTCTCACGCAGGTTATGCTTTGGGGAACGGGAGCAGGCGCGAATATTTCAGGCTATCAGTGCTTCGGCAAAACAGGAACGACAAACGACTGGACAGATGCATGGTTTGCGGGCGGAGTTCCCGGAATAGTCGCCGTGGTCTATACAGGCAACGACAACAGAAAACCGCTCGGAGGACACGCGACAGGAACAACGGCAGCCGCCCCGGTGTGGAAAGCCTTTATGAATTTTGCGGTCAGGCAGCTCAAGACTCCGACAGAATTCACAATCCCGTCAGACGCAGCTGTCGAAGCAAGAACAGTCTGCACTCAGACCGGATTTTTAGCGGCAGCAGGCTGCAAAGCAACAACTATTTTTCTTCCTGCAGGCAACACCCCGCAGTCCTACTGCCCGTGGCACGGAGGCAGCACAGAAGCGGCAAGGACTGACAAAGACGCTCCGCAGCTGATACTGGCGCCGGTAGACAGCGAAGATTCAAGAAACAGCTACGCGTCGATACCGACAGATCAGGTACAGGATGACGAGACCTACAGAGAAGCGGTTCCCGAAGCGGTCAAGCCCGTGGCAAACAACGAAGACAAACAAGATATTATCCAAAGTATAAAGAAAGGGTCAGACGGAAAACTGCCCGACAGGAATAACGATGAACAGCTTGCAAGGCAAAGCAAAGCGGAAGAAGACGAGATAAACAAACAATACGAAGAACTGCTGAAAAAATACAATATAAAGTAGCAAAAAGCGGCGCATGAACGCCGCTTTTTGCTACTCGGAAAGTTATTGTTTTACAAGCTCTGTATCGTTCGGCATTATAAACGCGGCAATTACATAAGCCAAAAATCCAAACCCATAGCATACAATCGAAATGCACCATACAAGACGCACAATGGTCGGATCAATATCCAGATATTCGCCTATACCGCCGCACACACCAGCGATTTTCTTATTGGAAGAGCTTTTAGCCAAACGTTTTCCAGTCATAGTACTCACCTCTGAAAAAAATATGCGGTCCGGATTTACCGAACCGCATAAAGCATTTATTTTTTGTTTTCTATGACAGCCTGTGCCGCGGCAAGAGATGCCTGCGGAATTCTGAACGGTGAGCAGGAAACATAGTTAAGCCCTATCTTGTGGCAGAATTTAACGGAATCAGGATCTCCGCCGTGTTCTCCACAAACGCCGCCAAGCAGCGCCGGATTAACTTTAAGTCCCTTCTCCATCGACATCTTAACAAGCTCGCCCACGCCCTTAACGTCAAGCGTTTCAAACGGGTTGGAAGGAAGTATCTTCTTTTCGACGTAATTCTTGAGGAATTTGCCTTCCGCATCGTCGCGTGAATAACCAAAAGTCATCTGCGTGAGGTCATTCGTTCCGAATGAGAAGAATTCGGTGTATTCAGCAATTTCGTCCGCTGTAAGAGCAGCGCGCGGAATTTCAATCATCGTACCGAATTTGTACTCAACTTCAACGCCATTCTCTGCCATAACCTCTTTTGCCACGCGGACAAGGTCTTCCTTGACAACCTTAAGTTCGTTGACATGTCCGATAAGCGGAATCATAATCCACGGCTGAACCTTGCAGCCCTCTTTCTTGAGGTCGCAGCAGGCTGAGAATATCGCGCGAACCTGCATTTCGTTTATTTCGGGATAGGTAAGACCGAGGCGGCAGCCGCGAAGTCCCATCATCGGGTTGGACTCTGAAAGTCCTTCTACAACGCGAAGCAGCTCTTCTTTCTCCGAATAATCCTTGCCGAGCGCTTTGAGCGCCGCGACTTCGGCAATAAGGTCTTCCTTGTCGGGAAGGAATTCATGGAGAGGCGGGTCAAGCAGACGAACCGTAAGCGGTTTGTCGCCGAGAGCCTTGAACATCGCGTAGAAATCCTCGTACTGCATCGGAAGAAGCTTGTCGAGAGCTTCCTTTCTTGCTTCCGGTGTGCCGGCGATAATCATCTTCTGAACCCACGGAAGTCTCTCAGGATCCATAAACATATGTTCCGTGCGGCAGAGACCAACGCCCTGTGCGCCGAACTTGTTTGCGTTTGCAATATCCTTAGGCGTATCAGCGTTGGCTTCAACTTTCATCGTCTTGATTTCGTTGACCCAGCCGAAGAAGGTTTCAAAATCGGAATCAATTCCGGCTTCAACCATCTCTACTGCGCCTTCCATAACCTCGCCCGTTCCGCCATCGAGCGAAATAACGTCATTCTTATGGAAAACAGAGCCGTCGGCAGCTGTTACGGTTTCCTTGTCAAGGTCAATTACAAGCTCTTCGCAGCCTGAAACGCACGGTTTACCCATACCCTTGGCAACGACCGCGGCATGTGAGGTTGCTCCGCCGCGAAGCGTCAGAACGCCCTGCGCGACCGCCATTCCGTGAATGTCGTCCGGGCAGGTTTCAACGCGGACAAGGATAACCTTCTCCCCTGCTCCGCCGCGCTGTGCGGCTTCTTCCGTATCAAAAACGATTTTGCCGACTGCGGCGCCCGGCGATGCGTTAACGCCCTTTGCAATTTTGTGGGCATACTTGACTGCTGCGGGGTTGAAGCACGGAAGCAGAACCTGATAAACTGAATACGGGTCTACAAGCATAATCGCCTGTTCTTTCGTAACAAGACCTTCGTTGAACATATCAACGGCGATCTTAATTGCCGCCTTTGCCGTTCTCTTGCCGTTGCGCGTCTGAAGTATCCAAAGCTTGCCGCGCTCAATCGTGAACTCCATATCCTGTACATCGTGATAACCTTTTTCAAGCTGTTTGGCTATATCCGTGTACTGTTTGTAGATGTCCGGCATATCCTCTTCAAGTTCGGCTATTTTCTTCGGCGTGCGGATACCGGCGACAACGTCTTCGCCCTGAGCGTTGACAAGATATTCGCCGTAGAACTTGTTCTCGCCTGTTGCGGGGTTGCGCGTAAACGAAACGCCCGTCGCGCAGTCATTGCCCATATTGCCGAAAACCATCGTCTGGACGTTGACAGCCGTACCGTAATTATGGTCAATTTTATTCATATTTCTGTAAGCAACGGCGCGCGGGATATTCCATGAACGGAAAACAGCCTCTATTGCTTCCTGAAGCTGGACGTAAGGATCCTGCGGGAAATCCTTGCCCGTAACTTCCTTTATTGTCTGCTTGTAGACGGGGATAAGCGACTTCCAGCCTTCGGCTGAAACTTCGGTATCGGACGTCACGCCCTCGCGTGCCTTAACCTTTTCAACCTCGGACTCGAAATATTTCTGTCTGTCCATCTCCCATGCGACAGAACCGAACATCGTAAGGAAACGTCTGTACGAATCGTAGCAGAAACGCGGATTATCCGTAAGCTTAATCATAGCTTCGACAGTTTCGTCGTTCAAACCAAGATTAAGAATTGTCTCCATCATACCAGGCATTGAAATTCTTGCGCCTGAACGGACGGAAACAAGCAGCGGATTAGCCTTGTCTCCGAATTTTTTGCCAGCCTTCTCCTCTACTTCGCGAAGAGCGGCAATAACTTCATCCATCAAACCCTCCGGCATTTTATTGCCGTGGTTGATGTAATCCATGCAAACCTCTGTCGTAATTGTCAGCCCCGGAGGTACCGGAAGACCAAGGTTGGTCATTTCTGCAAGGTTTGCGCCTTTTCCGCCGAGAAGGGCGCGCATATCAGCGTTGCCTTCCCTGAACAGCCATACACGTTTTTCTGCCACGAAACATCGTCCTCTCTATGAGATAATGAATAAAACACAAATTTTTAATATTATAGCATGCAAAAACAAAATTTGCGCTACAAAATTCAGCTTAACAAGAAATAAACCGGCACAAAATTGTGCCGGTTTTAGCTTTTAGCTTACCGCTTCCAGCTTATCGCTGCCTTACTTTCCAAACTCATACCACGCGTTCAGGTGCGCACCTATGCTGTCGCGTTTGCCTGTGTAGCCCGTTACGCCAAGTTCCACTTTCCAGGGGCTGTTCGGTTTGTGGTATTTTATGCCGAGTTCCGCCATTCCGCTTCCGCCTTTGAAGTCAGGCTCAAGCAGCGCGTATTCTCCCACGTGTCCTTTGGCTGTTCCGTCAAATTCGTATTCGTAGGCAAGTCCGCCAAAGAATTTCACGCCGTTTTCGTTTTCTTTGCCGTTGTAGCGGAAGCCCGCACGAAGTCTGTGGCTGTTTATCGCGTCAAGGTCAAACTGTTCCCCGTCTATTACCGGACTGTCGCTGTTCTGTCTGTTCCAGAGGTATTTGACGTAGGTATCGATGTTTGAGTTGTCTTTGAGCGCCCATTTGTAGCCAAGTCCAAGATGTGCTCCCATGTAGGCTTCGCTTGTGTCAAAGCGCGTGCTTTCTCCGGGGTTGAATGTTTCGCTGTTGTAGTCGCTGTTGATATGTCCCGCTCTGAAGCTTGCTTCTCCGTGGAGCTGTCCTTTGGCTGTTTTCTTGCCTTCAACTTTGGCGAACACGCCGCCGCCGAAGTAGTTTATGTCGCCGTCTGCTCTCACGTTTCCGTCTTCAAATTCGTTTTCTGTCGTGTAGCGTCCGTTGCCGCCTTCTACGAATATTCCAAGCGTTACGTTGTCTTTTACTTTCTTTGAGAGTCCCGCCGCAACGTTTGTGCTGTTGAGGTCTATGTGGCTGCCTGTTTCATAACGGCT
>JAGHTZ010000071.1 GCA_018065065.1 Candidatus Equadaptatus faecalis
CCGGGCAGTGCCATTATGGATTTCTGCAGGTTAAGCATTTCACTGTCGCTGGCTGCCAGTTCGTCAAAATTGGTCTTCGGCGTGCTGTAGAGGTGTCCGTAAGAAGCCTTGTCAAGCAGGGCGCGCATGGAGTCTTTGTCGTTCACGGAAGCATAGCCGTCCGCGATAATATCATAGCGTCTTGCTCCGTGTCCGTCACCATGGTAGCCGCCTATACTTCCGTCATTGTTGATAATCGTAGAGCGCACTACGTGCCCCTTCATATCAAAACCAACAGTATTATTATCATCAAGCAGCAGGTTGAAGTTTGTCATATACGGCTTGTCGGAAACTTCGCGAACAAGCATTTTACTCTTTCTGAATTCCACAATGTAGGTATTTTTCGCGTCGGCAATCATAAGATGATATTCTGCCTGCGGATTTTCAGCCGAGCCGGATGACCAAATGTTAAACTCTTTCAGTTTTTCAACCGCTTCCTTCGCAGAAGAGCAGAAATCAAGAATATAACGCGGGCAGAGCGCTACGTACATATCCTTTCCAGCCGTCGGGTTTGTGCCCGTGGTAGCCTCAATGCCCGGGCCGGTCTGTGCCACGTTGATGTTGCAGACAACGCCCTTTTCGTTAATTCCGTCCATGGTAACGTACGGAAGCAGCATAAGCCACTTTTCCTCAATCTCTTCCGGCGTCACTTTTCCGGCAAGAATATCGTCCAGTCTGCTCTTTGTGCAAAGCGTATTGCCTGTCATCATTCCAAGCACTCTGCCAAGCATACCGCCGTCAAGCGACACCGAAGCGTAACGCCCGTTTTCTGCCGGCGTGCGGACGATAATGTTCGCGTACTGGTCGCAGATAAGGTCAAAATTGCGTCCGTAAAGATTTCCCTTGCGCACGGACGAACACGACGCAGGCAAAGGCTGTTCACCGCCGCCGAACAGCTGTTTGCAGACTTCGTTCACCGCTATATAGCCTTCGTCCGTAGTCGGCTGATATTTTGCCTCGTACAGATAGTCGCCCATACCCTCGACCATTTTCATCGAGCTGAACGGTAATTCGGCAGCAAAAGCCGAGCATGCCAAAACAACTGACAAAAGCATTGCAAATACTGAAACCAAGATTACGCGTTTTCTCATTTCTGTTCCTCCTTAAAGTTTGTTTTTAGTGTGAAAACAGCGAAAATTTGATGAAAACTCCCCGCCGTATTACGTTTCTTTTATCTTACAGGCGGCGCGTTCAGCGCTTTGTCTTATATTCACGTGCTTTTTACCCTGCTTTCATTATAGCACAAATATGCAGCTGCGCCGAAATTTTTTCTGTGTTTTTTACTGATTTTTCACCGCGTATTTTTATGGATTTTATTGCTTTCGCATGAAAAACGGCTTGGGATTATTAAAATTTTCCCAAGCCGCTGTGTTTGAATTATTCAGCCGGTTATTTGTTCATCAGCATGTGTGCGAGCACTTTTGAGCTGCCGAGGAGGTCGCTGATTTTCGTGTATTCGTTCGGCATGTGGGCGACTTCGTCGCCGAGTCCCCATACTGCCGAGGGGATTCCGATTTTGCGGAAGAATGCTCCGCACGTTCCGCCGCCGACTCCGGCAATTTGCGGCTGAACGCCGAGGACGCCTTTTACGGCGTCGGCAAGAAGCCTGACGACCGGCGCTTCAGGAGAGGTGACAGGCGCCGCCGCCTCTTTCTGCATGTATTTATAGCTGATTTTTACGCCGAATTTCTTTTCTGCGTCCGTTTTTTCTTTGTTGACGACTTTTTCAAATTCT
Organism: Candidatus Equadaptatus faecalis; assembly: GCA_018065065.1. Lineage (NCBI taxonomy): Bacteria > Thermotogati > Synergistota > Synergistia > Synergistales > Synergistaceae > Candidatus Equadaptatus > Candidatus Equadaptatus faecalis. The sequence goes on from JAGHTZ010000071.1 coordinate 1,775, forward strand.
TCAATTGTGATTCCCGGCAGTACGCGGCAGTCAAAGGCAAAGGTTTCCACGCCCGGGACTATGTTGATTGAACCCACGTTTTCCCTGCGTCTTGTGGGCTCGAAGGTTGAGTATTTCGGGTCATTGAAGACGTCGTTTGTTTCAGGGAACGCCTCGTGCAGCGCACGGTCAAGCGCGCAGGAGAATTCGTTGGCAGCGCGCGCCGCGTTGCAGCCGAGCTGCGGAAGGCTTGCGTGTGTCTGTTTTCCTTCAAGCGTGAATTCAAGCCAGAATATGCTTTTTTCGGCTATTTCTATAAAGCTGCCGTCCGTGCTTGTCATGTCGGGGACTATTACAAGGTCGTCAGGACGGAAGATGTCCTGTTTTATAAGGTGCTGTATTCCGTACATGCTGCCTGTTTCTTCGTTCGCGACGAAGCAGAGGCAGATTTCGTATTTCGGTTTTATGCCGAGTTTTTTGAAGGCAAGCGCCGTGTAAATTGACGCAACAAGCGAGGTACCGTTGTCGCTCGTTCCGCGTCCGTAGAGCTTGTCTCCGCGCAGTTCCGCTTTGTACGGGTCGCTTTCCCAAAGCGAAAGCTCTCCGGGCGGGACTATGTCCATGTGGCTGACTATCCAGAGCCGCTGTGAGGTTTCGCCCGGGATTTTTACGACAAGGTTCGGACGCTCGTTTCCGTCCGGGTCAATGCATACGTAGTTTTCAGCCTCGCCAAGTCCAAGTTCCTTAACTTTCCCGATAAGATATTCGGCTCTTGCTTTTTCGCCCGTGCCGCCCTCTGTCGGGTTAACTGACGGTATTGCAACCATTTCTGACAGGGTCGCAAGCATTTCGTCTTTCATTGCGTCAATTTCTGCAAAAATTTTGTCTTTCATTTTTACCGCCTCTTTCGTATAAATTTAGTACAAATTTAGTTTTCGAGCAAATCTGCGCCTTTTACAAGGTAATCCCAGCCCGACCATATCGTAAGAGCGGTCGCGAGCCACATAATCGGTATTCCGCCCGGGATGTTGAAGATTAAAAATATTATTCCGATCATCTGCGATACGGTTTTCACCTTACCCCATTTCGAGGCGGCAATTACCACGCCTTCGGACGCCGCAACCATTCGCAGCCCCGATACGATAAATTCGCGGGCAATGATGACGACGACCATCCAGGTCGGCACGCGTCCGAGTTCTACAAGCGAAATCAGGACGGCGACAACCATTATTTTGTCCGCAAGCGGGTCGATGAATTTTCCGAGCGTTGTTACAAGTTTTTTCTTGCGCGCAATGTAACCGTCAAAGGCATCGGTGATTGAGGCAATTATAAAGAATGCGCCTGCAAGCAAATCACCGAGATTCCAGCGTCCAACGTAGCTGAATTGGGAACGCAGGGTTAAAAACACCATAATCACAGGCACAAGAAATACCCGTGACAGACTGAGAATATTTGGGACGTTCAAGGCTTTTGTCGTTTTCATAATTTACGCTTTCGTGATTTGATTTAACCGCCGAGATAGGCGTCTATGACTCTCTTGTCGTGAAGCAGTTCCTGTCCTGTTCCCTGCAGGGTTATTCTGCCTGTTTCAAGCACGTAGGCGTAGTCTGCGGCGTTCAGGGCGCCGAACGCGTTCTGTTCGACAAGGAGCACCGTTTTTCCCTCGCGGTTGATTTCCTTTATGATTTCAAAAACTTCCTGAACAAGCAGCGGCGCAAGTCCCAGCGACGGTTCGTCCATCATTACAAGCTCTGGATTGCTCATAAGCGCGCGGGCAAGCGCAAGCATCTGCTGCTCGCCTCCTGAGAGCGTTCCTCCCGGCTGCCAGCTGCGTTCTTTGAGACGGGGGAAAAGCTCAAAGGCTTTTGCAATTGATTTTTCTACTTCGTCCGCCTTGCGCTGATATCCGCCGAGCTTCAGATTTTCAAGCACCGTAAGGTGCGGGAATATTCTGCGCCCCTCCGGACAGAGCGCGACACCGGCTTTCAGGATGTCCTCAGGCGTCTGCGTCGTAAGCTCCCTGCCGTTCCAGCTTATGCTTCCGGAGGCTTTTACAAGTCCGGCTGCGGCGCGGAGCGTTGAGCTTTTTCCGGCTCCGTTTGCCCCGATAAGCGTAACGATTTTTCCTTTCGGGACTTCAAGCGATATGCCGCGCACCGCTTCTATGCCGCCGTAACGGATTGCAAGCTGTTCAATTTTAAGCATTTGCCGCTGCCTCCTTTCCGAGGTAGGCTTCCAAAACCTTGGGATTGCTGCGGATTTCAGCCGGCGTTCCTTCGGCTATCAGTCTGCCGTAGTCAAGAACACGGATCCATTCCGAAATGCCCATGACAACTTTCATGTCGTGTTCAATCATAAGAATGGTGACGCCGAATTTGTCGCGGATTTTTCTGATGAAGTCCATAAGCTCAAGGCTTTCCTGCGGGTTCATACCGGCTGCCGGTTCGTCAAGAAGCAGCAGTTTCGGGTTCGTTGCAAGGGCGCGGGCAAGTTCCAGTCTGCGCTGCTCGCCGTAAGGAAGTCCCGTGGCAATTTCGTCCGCAAGGTGTCTGAGTCCTACGGTTTCAAGCAAAGCAAGCGATTTTTCTTTCATTTCGCGCTCTTCGCGCACAAAGCCAGGGAGCATGAACGGAGCCGCCCACCAGGGCGATTTCTGGCGCACCCAGCACGCGGTCATAACGTTCTGAAGTACCGTGCCGCCCGAGAAAAGGCGTATGTTCTGGAAGGTTCTGGCGATGCCTTTTTTGCAGACTTCGTGCGGTTTGAGTTTGGATATGTCTTCGCCGAGGAATACAACCTTTCCCTCCGTCGGCTTGTAAAAGCCCGTGATTATGTTGTAGACGGTGGTTTTACCGGCGCCGTTCGGGCCTATAAGGCTCGTTATCGTGCCTTCGGCGCATTCCATATTGAGATTGCCGACGGCGGTAAGACCGCCGAAGCGTATCGTTACGTTTTCAGTTTTGAGGACAGGCGCTGACATTTATTTGCCCTCCTTTTTTCTGTTTATAAAGCCAAACAGGCTTTCCCAGCTGAATTCGCAGCCGCCGATAATGCCTTCTCTTTTGCGGAGAATTATAAACAGCAGAATTATCGAGAAAATTACCATGCGCATGCCGGGTACGCCGTGAATTTCAAACGAGCCGATATATATCGTGCTTTCAACAAAACGCAGCCATTCAAGCAGTATGGTAATTACAACCGCCCCCGCCAGGGAGCCGGTAATTGAACCGAGACCGCCTACAACGACGAACATGAGAATGTTGTAGGTCAGCTGGAAGTTAAACATTTTCGGGTCAATCGTGGTTATGAGACTGCCCTGCAAGGCTCCGCCTATGCCTGCAAAAAAGGCGCCTATCGCGAAGGATATCGCTTTTGCCTTGTAGGTGTTGATGCCCATTGCCTTTGCCGCGACTTCGTCGTCGCGTATCGCGCGGAGCGTGTTGCCGAAGTTGCTTGAAAGCAGTTTGATTATCGTGTAGAACGTCAGTATGCACCAGAAATAGTTCCAGCCGAGGTTTGCGCAGGCTGGAATCCCTTTGAGACCGAGAGAACCGTTTGTAATTGACGTTGTGTTCGTAAAAATTACGCGGATTATTTCGGCAAAACCGAGCGTGGCAATTCCGAGATAGTCTCCGCCGAGACGGAGCACCGGAAGAGCTATAAGCAGCCCTGCCAATGCCGCCGCAAAACCGCCGAGCAGCACTGCCGCGAAGAACGGCGCGTGCATTACGCTGAACGGCCAGATGCAGGGCTTGAGAATGTACATAGCCTGTTTCTGCGCGGCAGGAAGAATAAGCATTGCGCAGACGTAGGCGCCTATCGCCATAAAGCCCGCGTGGCCGAGCGAAAACATTCCGGTAAAGCCGTAGATAAGGTTCAGCGAAACGGCAAGAATGGCGTTAACGGCTATAAGGTTTATAACCTGAACGACGTAGCTGTCAAAATATCTGTCCGCAAGAAAAAGGAACACGGCAAGAAACGCGAGACAGCCGAAATTGAGGGATAGTTTTTTCGTTCTGTCCATTAGATTTTATCCTCCAGTTCTTCGCCGAACAGACCTGTGGGTCTTACAAACAGCACAAGGATAAGCAGAACAAACGCGAACGCGTCCCTGTAGCCCGAAAGCTCGGGGAAAAACGCGACAATCATAATTTCTACGAAGCCTAAGATGAGACCTCCCGCCATAGCTCCCTGAACGGAGCCTATGCCGCCGAAAACAGCCGCGATAAATGCCTTGAAGCCCGGCATAACGCCCATAAACGGGTTAATCTGCGGGTATCTCATTCCCCACATAATACCGGCAGCGGCTGCCAGACCCGAGCCTATCGCGAAGGTAAGCGCGATTATACTGTCTACCTTTACGCCCATAAGGCGCGTCGTTTCTATATCTTTGGATATTGCTCTCATTGCGAGTCCTGGCTTTGTTTTGTAAAGCATCCATATAAGCCCCGCGACAAGCAGAAAGGAGCATACCGGCACAAAAATTGCAAGCGGTGTTATCGATATGCTGCCGAGCTTGATCGTGCGGACAAGCAGCTCGTTGCGCACCGCGTCCATTGAGCGCGGCACGCCGGTAAAGAGAACAATACAGACGTTTTCAATGAAGAATGAGACGCCGATTGCGGAAATAAGCGCCGAAATTCTGGGCGCCGAACGCAGCGGCCTGTAAGCTATTCTGTCTATGATAACTCCGAAAAGAGCGGTTCCGGCAATGGTAACCAAAACTGCCAGACCCCACGGAAGATGAAACAGCGTGACACAGAAAAGCACTATGTAGGTGCTTACCATAAAGATATCCCCGTGTGCGAAGTTAATCAGCCTGAGGATACCGTAGACCATTGTATAGCCGATGGCTATGAGCCCGTAAAGGCTTCCGAGCGACAGCGCGTTGAAAACGTGCTGTATAAACATGGCAAAGGACATATTGTTTCCCTCGTTCCTTATTGCGGAATAATAAAAAATAATAATCATAAGGGGAGACAGACGTCTCCCCTTTATATCTGCCTTAAAAACTTATTTGGGATCGACGACCTTGTAGAACTTGCGTTCGCCGTTGACGATGCGCATTATACCGATTGATTTTTCGGCGTCATGCGTTGCGTTGATCGTCGTTTTGCCCGTTACGCCCGGGAAATCCACTGTTTTGGCAAGGGCTTCCTGAATTTTTTCAGGTTCCGCGCTGCCTGCGCGTTTGATTGCGTCAATAATGATCGAGTATGCGTCGTAGCCGCACGCCGCAAGAGCATTGGGAAGCTTGTCCTTGTAGAGCTTCTTCCAGCTTTCGGTAAATGCCTTCTGCGTTTCGTTCATTTCAGGCATTTCAGGAGCATAGGCAAACGTTGTAAAGCTGTAGCCTTCACACGCTTTTCCGGCTATCTTTACGATTTCGGGGTTGTCCGTAGCGTCGCCGCCGAGAATTTCAAACTTGGCGCCGAGTTCGCGTGCCTGGCGCATAATGATTGCCGCTTCCGCGAAGTTTGCCGGTATGTAGAGAACGTCCGGATTTTTGCTGATGATTTCGGTAAGCTGTGCCGTGAAGTCCTGGTCGCCGCTCTGATAGTTAAGCTTTGCAACGATTTTTCCGCCGTTCTTCGTGAAGTGATCCTCAAAGAACGAAGCAAGTCCTACGCTGTAGTCGGTCGTAACTTCGATAAGGCACGCAGCCGTTTTGGCTTTGAGCTCGTCGAGCGCGTACTGCGACGCGCCTGCGCCCTGGAACGGGTCGATGAAAGCGACGCGGAACGAATATTTTTTGCCCTGCGTAACCATCGGGTTCGTGCAGGAGGTTCCCACCATTGGGATTCCATTCTTTTCGGCAACGTCTCCGCCTGCCATTGCGAGTGATGAGCCGTAGGTTCCGACGATTGCGTTGACTTTTTCTTTTGAAATAAGTCTCTTTACGGCATTTGCCGCTTCGACCTTGTCAGATTTGTTGTCAACAACGACAAGCTCGATTTTTTTGCCGAGAACTTCCTTCTGTTCCTCGTAGGCAAGTTTGACGCCGTCAAGCTCAAGCCCGCCGCCGACAGCGTTGCCGCCGGTGATCGGAAGATAGACACCGATTTTAATCGTGTCGGCGTTTGCCGAAGGTCCTGAGGCGGGTTTCATTACAAACCAGCCGGCGAAAATGATGATAACAACTGCCAGTGCGATAAGTGCTTTCTTCATTGTACATCCCTCCGTTTGAGTATGCGCGGCTTTGGCGCATTCCGTAAATGATAATGCCAGTTCATTATAGCGTAAAAATAACGGCTTGTGCAATTTTCCGTATAAAATTCAGCAATATTTTAAGAATTTTAAGAATTTGCTATAATACGGCAGGACAAAGGAGCTTATGACATGGGAAAAATAGAAACGACAAACGAAGCCATAGAATATTTGAGCAGAAAAGACAAAAAACTCGGCGCGTTTATAGCCCGCAGGGGGAAGCTGAGCGCTGCCTCCTACGACTCTCTTTTTCACGCGCTCGTGTCCTCGGTAATCGTACAGCAGATCGCGACTCCGGCGGCTGAGGCGATAGAAAAACGGGTAATTGACGGCTTGGGGGAAATTACGCCGGAGCGTTTCAAAGACGTTACCGTTGAAGAATTGAAAGGTTTCGGGCTTTCGGAAAGAAAAGCGGAATACATTATCGGCATAACGGAGCTTGCAAACAGCGGCGGTCTGGATTTTGAAGAGCTGAACGGACTGAGCGACAGGGAGATAACGGAACGGCTGCTTAAAATACGCGGCGTCGGACCGTGGACGGTTGAAATGCTTTTAATGTTCTGTTTCTGCCGTCCCGACGTAACAAGCTACGGCGATTTGGCAATAAGACGCGGCGTTATGAAGCTGTACGGGCTGAAAGAGCTTTCAAAGGAGCGTTTCAGCCGTTACGCAAAACGCTGGTCGCCCTACTGCACAACCGCTTCGCTTTACCTTTGGGAAGCCGCTGTTGACAATGAACTTTCGGGCGCAAAAAACGCCGCAAAACGCAAAGGCACGGCTCTTGCAAAAGAAATTAAAGATTAATTGCATACAATAGGGATTGATTGTGTACAATGCGTTGTTGTTTCGGATATGAATTCAGACTGGCGGGAAAGCTTTTTATTGCCGAAGAGGACGGGTTCGTCACTGCCGTTTCCAAAACGGCGGATAATTTCTGCGTACTGCGCGAAACAAAGTTAATTCTCGAAACAAAAAGACAACTTGAAGAATATTTTGACAAAAAACGAAAAATCTTTGAGCTTCCGCTGAAACCTGACGGAACGGATTTTCAAAAGAAAATTTGGGCAGAGCTTGAAAAAATCCCGTACGGACAGACACTCTCCTACGGAGAGCTTGCAGAACGCGCCGGAAATCCGCGCGGCGCACGCGCGGCGGGAAGCGCCTGCAACAAAAATCCTGTCTGCATAATTATTCCGTGCCACAGGGTTGTCGCGGCAAACGGGAATCTCACCGGCTACGCGTACGGGCTTGAAATGAAACGGGCTCTTTTGGAAATGGAAAACAGCGTGGACAATGGGCAACACAAATGTAATTCGTCATTTGCAATTGAAGCGAAGCAAAAAAAGCCGCTGGATCCTGCGCAAGTCCTATGGACTTCGCAGGAAGACGGAAAGAACAATTAAGAATGAACTGCAAAGTGCAAGGTGCAAAATGAAAAGCAAAAAAATTCCCGTCTTGCTGTGCAAAGCACGCCTTTGACGGGTTTAATTTTTCATTATTCATTCTGCATTATTCATTGTATTGGTAATTGCTTATTATTCTTCCTTATGCAGCGCGCTTGCAGGCAGCTCCACCACTTCGCCCGATTCTTCACCGAATTCCGCGTCAAAAATTTCTTCCTGTTCCGCCTTTGCCGCTTCAGCCTTTTCTCTCGGCGAGGCTTTCATTTTGAAGGTATGGAAGCTTATCCCGCCCTGTCCTGTCAGAAGCTTTGAAACAAACGAGATAACAAAGAGCACTCCGAACAGCAGAAGGAAAAAGAGCAGTCCCGCCCCGATAAGCGGCAGAAGAACGTACGCCAGCAATATTCCTGTAAATATCCAAAGTATTAAACGAATGAGCATCATTTTTTAGCACCGCGTTTCTTCGTCACAGACGTTTTCTTTGCCGCCGGTCTGGTTTTGCTTCTGCCCTTTTCCGACGGTTTCATTTTCGTTTTCTTTCTGTTAAGCTTCGGTTCGTAGAACGGCTTTTTGACTTCTGCGCGGCTCCCTGTCTTTTTCTCCGCGGCTTTCTTTTCCGGCGCTGCTTTGGGACGGGCAGACGGTATGCGTTTTCTGCTTTCTTTTCTGCCGTCGTCCGTTTTCGCTTCTGCGATGTCCCTGTACGTCGGACGTTCTTCTTTCATTTTTCCGCTGCGGTAACGTTCCTTTTCGGGAAGCAGTTTTTTGCGCGGCACCTTTCTGTCTGCCGCCGCCTTTTCACCGCTTCTTCGTTTTGAAGCAGCGGTTTCGGGCTTTTCATCGCGCTGCACGGCTCTTCTGCCGTCCTTTTTCGTAACGCTGTACGCTTTCGGTTCCAAAGCAAGCGCGGCACCCTCCGCGTCTTTTCTGCGAAGCTGACCGCACGCGGCGTCAATGTCGGAACCCTGTTCCTGACGAAGTTCGTTTTCAAAACCGGCTGTATCAAGTACCTTTTTGAATTTCAGTATGTCTTTTGCCTCAGGCACGTCATATCTGCCGTCAACGGAATTAAACGGTATAAGGTTGATAAAGACGTGAATGCCTTTCAGGAAGCGGACGAGCGCCCTTGCATGCTCAACGCTGTCGTTGACCCCGCCGAAAAGCGTGTATTCTATTGAAACGCGGTCGCCTGTTTTTTCCTGATAATTTTTAATCGCTTCCTTAAGCTCCGCAAGCGGGAAACGTTCGTTGACAGGCATAAGTCTGCTTCTCAGCTCGTCGTCAACCGCGTGCAGGGAAACGGCAAGGCGGACGCCGAGTTCTTCCTCTGCAAGCGCCTCAATTCCGGGCACTATTCCGCTGGTGGAAATTGTAATGTGGCGTATTCCGAGGTTGCGCAGTTTTTCGTCGTTAAGCATGCGCACGGACTTGAATACCTCGTCCCTGTTGAGCATAGGCTCGCCCATGCCCATATAGACAATGTTGTTTATCTCGCGTCCGAGCAGCGCTTCCATCGCAAGAAACTGCCCCGCTATTTCGCCGCTTGAAAGGCTGCGGACAAAGCCGGACAGTCCCGTCGCGCAGAAGGTACAGCCGAGAGGGCAGCCGACTTGCGTTGAAATGCACGCCGTCAGGCGTGCGCCCGATTTCAGCAAAACGCTTTCAACAGTATTGCCGTCGCGCAGCTGCCAGAGAAATTTGCGCGTCCCGTCTTTTGATTTCTGTTCGCGCACAAGCACCGGCGCGGCAAAATCCAATTCCTCCGCAAGCTTCTCGCGAAGCGTCTTTGACAGATTAGTCATTTCTTCAACGTCAAAAACGCGCTTCTGCCAAATCCACTGAAGCAGCTGATCTGCCCTGAATTTCGGCTGTTCAAGCCTTTCAAGCACTTCCAGCCACTGTTCTTTATTCAAATCAAGAGCGTAAAGCTTCATCTCACGTACCTCGCGTCAAAATATCTGCTGAAAATATTATAGCGTAAAACCGCGTATGTCACTACGTATTTCGGCGGATTATTCCTTCAGGCTGTTTTCGTCAAGCAGAAATTCAAACAGACTGCAGTGCAAAATACCTTCATTGTCCATATAGCTTGAGGGAATTTCCATTTCTATGACAACTTTGCGGAAGAAATCACCGGTCAGTTTGAAAGATGCCAGCTCAGCCTGCGCTTTCTCTTCTGACTTCATTTCGTAAGCAGACTGAACATAGATGCGTTTGTCGCCGAGATTTACAACAAAATCAATTTCTCTCTGTCTCGTCATACCTCCGGAACGCTCAGCAACAACTCCAACGTCAACGGAACAGCCGCGCGAAATCAGTTCGTTGTATATCAGATTTTCCATTAAATGCCCTTTGTCAAACTGTCTGTAATTTATTCTTGCGTTGCGCAAGCCTAAATCGGTAAAGTAAAATTTGCTCGGATAGCTGAAATAGCGTTTGCCTTTAATGTCAAATCTTTTAGCTTCGCTGACGATAAAAGCCTCTTTAATGTGGTCAATGTAGGTGCTTATCGTAGAGCTTTTAAGAGCTGTTTTCTGTGTGCTGCAAAGCGTGTTGGCAATGCTGGAGGCGTTTGTCAGCGATCCCGTTGAGGAACTGAGCAGATTAAGAAGTTCTGCCAGAATTTCCGTACGTTCTATTTTATAGCGTTCAACAATGTCGCGGACGTACACTTCATTAAACAGCGCGGTAAGATACTCTGTTTTCTGCTCTCTGCCTGAAAGAAACGGTACTTCGGGCAATCCGCCGAAGAGCATGTATTCGTTCAGATTGTCGCGTTTGCTTCCGCCTGCGTAATTGTGATATTCAGCAAAGGAAAGCGAGGACACACGGATTTGTGACGCTCTGCCGCGAAACTCCGTTGCTATGTCGCTCGAAAGGAATTTGGAGTTGCTGCCTGTGACATACACGTCAAGATTATTTCTGTCGCGCAATTCATTCAGCAGATCGTAAATAGTTACCTTGTCAGAGGTTCCCGGATAATTAACCTGTTTGCAGAATTGCAGTTCGTCTATAAAAACGTAAAATTTTTCTGCGGAACCTTTTGTACGCTGATTGATGAAATCAAGCAGAACAAACGGATCTCTGTATTTGAAATCCTCCAGTTTATCCAGTTTTATCTCTATAATATTCTTCGGACTCACACCGTCCGCCTCAAGTCTGCCCCGATAGAGTACAAACAGAAGCGTTGATTTTCCGCTGCGCCTTAAACCGGTAATAACCTTAACTTTTCCGTTCCACGCATAACCGGCAAGTTTCTGTACGTATCTCTCTCTTTTTATCATTTTGGCACCTCTTCAGGGGAAAGTTATATCACATTTGTTGCAACTTTCCCCTATGATAGATATTTTAAGCATTTAAGTCAAGTAAAACTTACTGCCGGTACGCTCATCAAAATATCATAGCGTAAAACTGCGTATGTCACTACGCATTTCGGCGGATTATTCCGCGCATTAAAAACTTTATATTCTTATACTCACCGTAATTGTCCGCCGCAAAAATTTTCGCAAAAATACTGCTCCTTTTACATCTTCTTTACCTCGAATAACACGCCCTGTTAGGGGGCGTTTAACCTGGGGGTTATCCTCAGGTTATCGCTTATAACTCACCTGCGGAATATGCGTAATTTACAAATTCAGCATTTGCAGACATCCGCGCACATCAGCCGTTTGAACGATACCGCTTGTTACACCTTAAAGACACAAAACCTTCAAAAAGTTTTCAGAAATTTTTTATTATTTTTCTCTTTTCACCCCTGTTACAAATTTCTTATTCAGTGAACATTATAGTGCAGAGAGTGACGGGGGACAGAATTGTTGTTTTTAATCCTGTTCCGGCTCGGGGGTTTTGAAACGTTGGGATGGCTTAGCAGAGCCTGCTTTTCCTTTCGTTTCCTGCTAAAGCTTCCGGGTTTTGTCACTTTTACGCATTACGTGATGCGCGCACCTTTGGTGGTAAGCCCGCTGCCTTTACGGCTACAGGGTTTAAGCACTTCGGTAACGTTCTCCGGCGGAGTTCGGGCTTAAGCTCTTATACGCGAGGTCTCTGTGACCAAGGGTGTGGGCAGGGAAAGCAAGAGCCCTGCAAGCTTCGGACAGAAAACGAACGGACGGCGCAAGCAACATCCGCGCCCAGCCCAGTAGGAAGTAAGACGGAGTTTGATGAACGCAGAACGCAGAACGCAGAACGAAGAACGCAGAACAAAAATCTTTGTCTTGCTGCATAGAGCGTAGCGGAAGTGCAGCATCCAGCGACGTTACGCAAGTGAAACGAGCGTTATGGTTTTAATTTGTTCTTCGTTTGTCGTTCTTAGTTCGTCGTTTGTTTTTAACACACGCGCCCCGTAGGGGCTGTGTTTAACATACCCAAAAGCAATTTTGGGGAAATTAAAAAATTAAAAACGGCGCGGAATTTTTTATAATTCCTCGCCGTTTTTTATTAGTATCCGTACAGAGCATGTGCGACAGATTAGAAAAGCAATTAAAATTAAGAATGAGGCGCGAACAGTAAGCCAAAAGCCTTTGTCATACCGTAGAAATACGGTATCCAGCGACTTTTTACGAGCTTTGTCCTTCCCTACGTTCATCAGCGACGCACAGCACCAAAGCTGCGCCCTTGACGGGTTTAATTCTTCATTATTCATTCTGCATTATTCATTGTATTTCAGTAATTGCTTCTTGGTTTCCCGCGCCGTTTGTTTTTGTGTTATAATCTCTGAGTTACAAATTTTGAATAACTTCATATACTAACATATCATTACAGGGAGTGATTTTTATGCCGTTGATTAAGCAGTCTGAGGATTTTGAAACAAGAAGTAATATGAGAGGCGGAGATGGCAGCGCCAAAGCGTTCTGCGCTCCAATTCTCGAAGGTATGGCTTTTATTGCAGCGAACAGAATGGAGCTGGAGCCCAATGCGACCATAGGTCTTCACACGCACGTTGACGACGAAGAGGTGTACGC
>JAGHTZ010000072.1 GCA_018065065.1 Candidatus Equadaptatus faecalis
TTTAGCTGAAAAGCAACGGGCTTACCTCCGTTTGGAGCCGCATCACGTAATGCGTGAGAGAAATATAAGGCGCAGCTTCTCTGCCGAGAAACAGCCGCAACTTCAGACCTCGGCAGGTCATACAACTGTTTCAGAAAAGCCATGCCCGACGAAAAATCGTCAACACCCTCTATTTAAATATCTTGAAAAAAGACAAAAAAATGGAAACACCTGTCCTTGCGAAGCCTTGCGGCGTCTGCGTTTTCCCAAGATACTTAAATAGAAGAAGTTTACGCGTTTTTTAAATAGCGGGTTGCGGACGAAAAATCAGGTAAAAGTTCCAAAAGTGTAGTATTTACAACAGTTAATAGCGATTTGTCCGTTAGTCCTCGCTCAAAAATTAACAAGTCCTCCCACTCTTAAAGGGGTCTTTTCAGAGCCCCAAAAACAACCCTCTCCCGAAAAAAAATCGGGATTTTTTTTGCGCCGTTCCGGCGCAAATTTCATAAAGCATTGTAAATGCTGAATAAACGACGCAATGTAAAGTGCAAAATGAAAAATTCAAAATGAAAAAATCTTTGTCACGCGTGCCCCGGAGGGGTATACCGTAGAAATACGGTATCCAGAGGTTTTACGGGCGAAGCCCGTCAGAAACAAGCCTCTGCGGGGCAAAGACATACCCATACTGGGCACAGGCTGGATACCGCATAAAAACATTGCGGTACGACGAATTAAAAAAGGCTGCCAACGACTAACGACATCCTCAATTGTCCGTTCTTCACTTTGCATTTTTCACTTTGCCCTTTGCACTTCAATTTTTCATTATTCATTAAATTTTTTCTCCCAAGGGTTGTTTTTTGCCCGTTGAGAAGACCCCTTAAAGAGTAGGGACACATGGTGAAATTCCGAAAATGCACAATGAGAAATAAAGAAAAAGCGGCGTTGACAATTTTCAAATTGTCAGTATAATTTCAGTTGAAGGTTGTTGCCGGTCGACAGACGGTCAGCCCTCGGTAGCAGATTTCAGCCGCTTACCTTAGGCGAGGAGCGGCTATTTTTGTGCGTCTTTGGTGTTTCTTCCGATGGAATATCCAAGGGAGAACGATGTCATACACAAACCGAGAACTGCAATGAAGTCTGTTATGGACATCCGCATCACCTCCCCCTTTGCTCATATTGCTTTTGTGAGCGCTGAGGGCATAACCGTCCGCCGTCTTTTGAACAAACCGGCAACTGGAGATATTATAGCACGTTGAAGAAGAATTTTTGTAAAAAACTTCTTGCGCAACAGACGATAACGCTGTAAAATATACCGAAAGGCGGAGAATATTCCGTCAGGTTTGCGCAATGAAACATACCATGCTTGAAATTGCGCTTTGTTATTGGCTTTTATGGTAATTGTTTCTTACAGTCATTGGTTCTTTTAGTAATTGTCTTTTATCGTAATTGAACTTTTGTTTCGGAAGGAGGGGTAGAAATGTTCAACAAAAAGTCTGTTTTTAACGCTTTTGCCGTCAGCCGTCAGCTGTCAGCCGAATTTATAGACAGACAGACAGACAGACAGACAGACAGACAGCCTCTCCTTCTGAGGAAAAATTTTGTATTTCTTGCCTCTCTTTTAATTCTAAAATTCCAGATACAAAAAGTAAAATTGCAAACATAACGACGCGTTACACCGCGGCGAATGTTTTGTCATAAATGGATTACACCTCACGCAAAAAATATAAAAAAGGAGAAAAAGAAATGAGAAATATCAAGAAAACAGCGGCAATTCTAATGCTTGTATCCTTCATCTTCGCTACGGTCTCACCTGCGATGGCGGCGGGCATAATCAAAGTTAACGACCTCACGGCGTCAGCAACGTCAGACAGTGGCGTAACAGGCGCAAGCACGATTTATTTCGGCAGCTTTTGGCAGGATGCAACGGTAGTTGACGGAGACGCCGGAAAAAGCGCGATAGCGTGGAAAGTCCTGCAAACAGACGCAAGTAACACCAAAAACGCAAGCGGAACCTCCGCGGCAGGCATAACGCTCCTCACGGAAAAAGCAATGTACGCGCACTACTACAACCCGAGCACATACACAAACTGGAAAGACTCTGAAATCCGCGCCACGCTCAACGGAGACGGCACTAACGCGAAAAAATCCGAAACAAACCCGACCGTGGCAAACTCAGACGGAAGCTACGGGACATTTGCGGGAGACGCGTTCAACGACAAAGAATTCGGCTACATACTTACAACCGCCAACGAAACACTACCGTCTGGCGGCACAGGCACACCGGAAAAAACTAACGACAAACTCTTCCTCCTCAGCTCCGAAGAAGCGAAAGACAAAGCAAGCGGCGGCAGCATGGGTTTTAAAGACAATAACGACCGCAAAGCCAATGCCACCGCGTTTGCGACAAACAACGTAGCTTACGGCAATACAACGGGCTATAACGGCGGTAAATCCTACCCCGCCGCTTATTGGTGGCTTCGTTCGCCCGGCACCAATAGCAACGACGCCCGCGGCGTCCGCAGCGACGGCTACGTCGGCGACAACAGCGTCTACTACGACTATCGTGCCGCCCGCTCGGCTTTAAACCTTGACAAACAATCTGTAATCTTCTTATCCGCCGCCGCAGGCGGCAAATCCGCCGTTAATGTCGGCAGCGGCTTCGCACTGGCGGACTACGACGGCGCAGACGGCTGGAAACTGACGCTGAAAGACGCGGACATTGCTAAACCGACAAACGTAACCGTAACACAGGCATATACGGGCTATAAAACTCCTGACGACCTTGCGGCTGACACGTCGGCAGGCGGAACAATGGATTTGACAGCCGGACTGACGTATAAAAATTACGGAAACGTAACCGTAGCCTACAGCGGAAAAGACACAAATGCCACTCACGTATCAGCGGTAGTCGCAACCGGAGAGGGTACAGAGGACAATCCGTACGTATATGAAAACTACGCGAAAATATCAGATCAGGCGTCTGAAACGGCAGAAGTTGTAAGCACGGCAAACCTTAACCCCGATACAGAATACACAATGTTCGTCTACGCAGAACAGGCGAACGGCAACTATCAGACAGACTACGCCTCGGAAACGCAGGCATTCAAAATTAACAACACAGCAACCGTCAACGAAGGCACACTCAGCAAAGGCTATGCGGAAAAAGCCCTCACAGCCAAACTCGGCGGAGACTTCAACCTTTCATTTGAAAACGATACCTACAACACAGGCGTAACCGTAGGCGAGGGCGAAACAGGCTGCATAACGGCAGACGTGACAAGCGGCACAATACTGCCGGGAGCCGTTACAGTTAAAGAAAACGCGACACTCACCACAGCGAACAAATTTACGCTCAAAGGTGACAACACAGTTGACGGAACAGTAACAGGCGACGCCCTCACAATAGCCGACGGCACAACAACCGTAGGCAGTACGGGAAGCATAGAAAACGACGTAACGATACAAACGGCGGGCACGGTCAAAGCCGAAGGCAAAATAGCCAACGCCACGGTAAAAGAGGGCGGCACCCTTGAACTCAATGCGGACAAATACGGAGTAACCGGCGGCGTTGAAAATGCGGCACTTGACGGCGGTACCCTCACCCTTACAGGCGGAACAGCAGACGAAACCATCTCCGAAGACAAATTCGCTAAACTCGGAAGCGACGTCACAGGCGAAGGAACAACGGTAATAGACGGCTACGTCAACGCCGCGGACAAAAAACTTGAAACAGCCGTAACAGTCAATGCAGACAAAGGACTGTACATCAAAGCTGACGGAATCAAAAAAGCCGTCGCAAACGAAGGACTTCTCCTCCTTTCAGACGGAACGCTTGCGCAGAACATAACAGGCAGCGGAGACACATTAATACGCGGCAATGTTGAAATCGGCGCGGAAATCAGCCAGAGCAATATCGTTGTTGAAACAGGAAGCCTTACAACAAACGCGGACATCATAAAAGGCGGACTGATAAACAACGAAACAGTGAATTTCACAGGCGGAACGCTTGAAGACAGATACGTCAGCATAGACGGAACGACAAACTTCAAAGGCAAAACGAAATTCAGCGGCGCAGTCAGCCTTGCAAACTCAACGGTCAACTTCTACCTTGACGGCTTTGCCAAAGGAGACACCATAGTTGAAACGGGCGAAACAATAGACCTTGCCGACACCACGGTAAAACTTACCCAGACGGAAAAAGGCTATAAGCTTGCAAAAGGCGAAACAATAACGCTCATCACAAAAGCCGGAAACTACAACGGCGAAGAAGAAATAGAAGCAAGAGGAGCAACCGGCGAAGAACTTTATAAATACACCTACGGCGTAGGAATAGAAAACGACGCCCTTATGCTCAGCTACCTTGACCAGGGCGTTGCAGACCAGACAAAATCCTTCAGCGAAGCAAGACTCGGCGCGTCAGCCGCGCTCAACAGCGCAAGCGACCTTGTAGCCGGACAGGCAATAGACAGCGCATCGTCAAGCGGTTCATGGGAAGCCTTTGCGGCAATGGGCGGAAGCCACAACAGATATGAAACAGGCAGCCACATAGACCTCAACAGCACAAACGTAGCAGCGGGACTCTCAAAGAAAGTCAAAGACAACGTAACACTTGGAATATTTGTAGAAGGCGGCAACGGACGCTACACGACAGAAAACGAATTTGAAGACGGAAACGTGAGAGCGGACGGCGACATAAACTACTTCGGCGGCGGCGT
>JAGHTZ010000073.1 GCA_018065065.1 Candidatus Equadaptatus faecalis
AAAATCTCCGTCTCGCGTGCCCCGTAGGGGTAGGTCCAGCGGCTTTACGGGCTTTGCCCGTTATTGAAAAGAAAAACCAAAGACATACCCATACTGGGCACGGGCTGGATTCTGCGCTGCTCCTGACGGAGCCCGCAGAAAGACAAATAAAAAGGCAGAAAGACAAGATAGTAATTGTTTTTTTTTGGTCATTGTACTTTATAGTAATTGATTTTTTTGGTCATTGTATTTTATGGTAATTGGTTTTTATGGTAATTGTTTCTTATAGTAATTGATTTTTTGGGTCATTGTTTTTTTTGGGTCATTGGTTTTAATATTACACAACCTCATATAAGTGTGATTCAACAGATAGATAAAGTTACAAAAATTCAGGATTCAAAATTCTCTAAATGGAGGGGATAACAATGTTAAGAACAACACTTAGAAAGACAGCGGCGATACTGATGCTCGTGTCGTTTATCTTCGGCACGGCAGCGCCTGCGGCGGCATCGCCGTTTATTACGTGGAGTCAGTTCCCTAACAACAGTTCAGGACATCCCAACAGGCTTGTGTATAACGGAACCAACTGGGTAAAAATTGCTGCTAACCGTATAGTAATGTCCGATGCAAACCCCTCTGGACCTTTACTCTGGCAAGCTGCGATAAACTGGGGTAATAATTATAACGGTTGGATTACAGATTCATATGAATCAAAAATCAAAAACGGAACAAGGCTTTTAAGCAAAAGCGAGACAGATGCTATGGGACAGGCCGGCAGGGCGTTTGGGGGTGTTTGGTGGACTAGTACAAAAAATGATAAATATTCAGCGTGGGTCCCTGTTGCTGATGGATCGTATGCTAAGGGTGATATCAGTAAACATTATAATTGCCGTAATGCGCGCGCCGTGTTGTTTCTGAAGAACATAGACGCGAACGTATATTACTTGAGTGCGTACAGCGGCGGAGCGAAAGGGGCGCTTGGAGCGGTAACAACAGCGGCGGACAGTAAAAGCCGGATGAAGTTCACCTACAAAGATACAACGCTTGCGGCGCCGACTATAGGCGGCGGAGCCCTGACGCTTGACGCGGCGGGAACGTCGACGTGGTACACGAACACGGCGAACAGAGTGGCGGCAACGGTAGGAAACGCGGACCCTATTGCCGCGGCGGGCTATCTGTTCATGAAAGACGCAGCGACGGCCACGCTGACGCTCGGCGGAGCGGGCACCTACACGGGAGAAGCGGAATTGTACCTTCATTCGGAAATAGTCGGCACGAACTACGACCGAATGGGAACGGCAAGCACGAACCTCAAAAGCCTCGGACTCAAATTCACCTACGCAAACGGCAAACTCACAGCAATGACGCTGTCGGAGCTGTACGGAACTGAAGCCAACGCGATTACCCTTAACAACGGCTTTGAACTCACGCTGTCCGGCGACAGTTACGCGCAGGACATCACAGCCGCAAGCGGAGGCGGCACCCTGATATCAAA
>JAGHTZ010000074.1 GCA_018065065.1 Candidatus Equadaptatus faecalis
GTGCGAATTCCACGGCGATGGGGTATGGTACGACCTCCAGCGGCAATTATTCCACGTCGATGGGGTATGGTACGACCGCCGAAGGAGAATATTCCACGTCGATGGGGTATGGTACGACCGCCAGCGGAGTGGCTTCCACGGCGATGGGGTATAATACGAACGCCAGCGGAGACGATTCCACGGCGATGGGCCAAAGTACGAACGCCAGCGGAGTGGCTTCCACGGCGATGGGGTGTGGTACGAACGCCAGCGGCGATTATTCCACGGCGATGGGGATTGAGACGATCGCCAATGGAGGCACGTCCATGGCAATGGGAGTTGGATCAAATGCTGTTGGGGAATCTTCCTTTGCCGGCGGCGGATATTATAATTTGACCGACGATACCAGTACAGCCGGCGGCAGTGCATACGGCAGAAGTTCATTCGCATTTGGAGAAGGAGCGGTTGCCGGTGTTGCAGGAGACGCAGATACCTACGCCGGAGTAATAGCGCTTGGCAACAACGCCAAAGCGGTACATGCAAACTCAGTAGCTTTAGGCAACAATGCCGAAACAAAAGATAAAGCGGACATATCAAGCGCGACAATAAACGGCACAACCTACACATTCGGTGGAGGAACAACAGCAGAAGGCGTAGTATCGGTAGGAAGCGGCGGACATCTGAAACAAATAGTCAACGTTGCCAACGGTGCTGTTACGGCAGACTCAACCGACGCGATAACCGGTGCACAGCTTTACGTTACCAACAGCAACCTGATAAAAAGCTTTGCGACAGGAACAAGCGGTAATATTACGGCAGAAAAAGTCAACGGTGAAGTACTTGAAGTGGCGCAGATGCAAGACAACGCGATATCAGGAGCAAGCCTTGACGGAAACACACTTAAATTTACGCTCAAAGACCGCTACACGGGAACAGAAACTCCGGACGCGGTGAACGTTGACCTGAGCGGACTTCGCACGCCTGTGGTACTTAACGGAAGTATGATAAAAAGCTTTGTTAACGGCAAAAACACATCGATTGACCTTATTCCGGACACGACAGAACCTGATAAAGTCAACGTAGTCATAAAAACCACAGACACAGCGTACTTTGACAAAATGACGGCAGGGGCGTCATTTGACGCGGCAAACAGAACAGACATACTGCCAGACGGAATATCAATAGTCAAAGACAGCATAGCAGACACGGCAAAACTTACGTCAGACACGCTCAGAGTGGGAGGAAAAGACTACATCACCCCGGCCGGCATTAACGCCAACAATCAGAAAATAACCAACACAGCGGACGGAAACATAGAGTCAGGCTCAAAAGACGCAATTAACGGCGGACAGCTGTATGATTACAGCAAAGTCAAAATTATCGGCAGCGAAGAAACTGTTTTGAGTGAAAACCTCAACAGCGGCGGCGGCATAGAAATAGCAGCCGGAGAAAACATTGAGTTTTCAACAAGCGGCAACAAACTGACAATCAACGCGACAGGCGGAAGCGGCGGATATGACGCGAAAGCGGTACACTACGACACCGATGAAGACGGCAACAGACTGAACAGCGTAACGCTGAAAGACACGGAGGATGGAACAGAAACGGCAGTAACGCTTCACAACGTAGCGGCTGGTACGCAAGACACAGACGCTGTTAACCTCAAACAAATGAAAGACGCGATAGGTTCCGGAGTAGGGTCACGCGGAGTGGCGTACGATGACGATACGAGAGAAACTATAACACTCGGCAACGGAACAGGAACGCCTGCGAAAATCACCAACCTTATGGCGGGAGAAGTATCGCCGACATCAACGGATGCAATCAACGGCGCGCAGCTTTACGCGAGAGACCTTGCGATAAACGCCAACACGCAGGAAATCCGCGAAGTCGGCGCAATATCGGCGGCACTTGCCGGACTGCACTTTGTAGAACCGTCAGGCGAAAACGGCGACAAACTTGTAGGAGCGGTGGCGTACGGTGGATACAGAGGCGCTAACGCGGAAGCGATAGGACTTGCCTACAAACCGAATCCGAATATGATGCTCTCAGCGTCAACGTCAATAAGCAACGGAAACGACAGCCAGAACGCGTACAACGTCGGTTTCAGCCTGAAATTCGGCAAGGGCGAAACGGCGGTAACGCGCGCGGCGCTTCAGAAACAGGTGAAATATCTGAACGGCGAAATTGAAACGCTGAAGAACGACAAGGCAGCACAGGGCGAACTTATCAAGCAGCTGCTTGAAAGGATTGAAAAACTGGAGAATAAATAATAGACAACAAGCAAAATAAACAACAAGCGGCTTGGGAAAAATAATCCCAAGCCGTTTTTAATTTCTGCCGCAGTTGATTTTTTTTACTGACAGCCGACGGCGCGAGCGAAGCGAGCAATGCGGTTCTAACTTCAAACGTCCGCTTTAGCGGACACTACAATTGTTTTTTATGGTAATTGTATTTTATAGTAATTGTTTTTTTGGGTCATTGCTCCTTATAGTCATTGGTTTTTAGGCGCCGGCGGCGCAAAGCGCCAATACCGCCGTTTATTTTATAATCCGTTCGGCAGTTTGCAGAATTTCGCGTGCCGCGTCCGGACGGGCTATTCTTTTTGCGTTTTTGGTCAGCGCCGCTAGTTTTTGAGGGTTGTTCAGTATCAGTTCCGCAGTTTCCGCGGCTTTTTCCGCGTTGTCAAGCTTTAAAGCCGCGCCTTCGCTGCATACACAGCGGAGGTTGCATTCCTCCTGTCCCGGAACGGGGTCCATGATCAGCAGAGGCAGTCCGCAGGCAAGTGTTTCCGCAAGCGTCAGACCTCCCGGCTTGATTATTCCGAGGTCTGCCGCGCGGTAAAATTCTTCTATGTTGTCCACATAGCCTTCAATCCGCACGTTTTCATCGGCTTTGTAGATTTTTTCAAGTTTTTTTCTCAGGCTTTTGTTGTTTCCGCAGATTACAACCGTCAGCCGGTCTTTGCGTTTTGCAAGAGACGCGGCGATTTTTTCTATGCTTCCGGCGCCTATTCCGCCGCCGCTTACAAGTATGACGCGCCTGTTTTTGTCAATGCCGAGTTTTTCCCGCGCGGTTTCTTTTGATGGCGCGGTTTCAAATTTTGCAGCAACGGGTATTCCGCTGTTGTACACGTTTTCTATGTTTTCTTTCGCGTACTGTCCGAGCGCCGTACGGCTCGGCACGAAGCTTGCCGCGTATATGTCCGACCTCTGGAATATGTGGGTTTCATAGTCGGTGTTGACGAAAAATACGGGTATGTCAGGATTTCTTTTTGCAAAATGCTCCGCTCCGAAGTAGTGGGTGAAGAAGACGGCTTCCGCGTTCATTTCGCGAACGCGGCGTTCGGCTTTTGAGATGTACATTTTGCAGAGAAGTTTGTGCGCCAAATCGCAGCAGAATTTTGTAACGCCGGGTTTGTCCGAGCCCCAGTACGATTTTCCCCAAAGCCACGGCCACCAGCGCACCGTCCATAGATAGTAGTTTGAAAGTCCTGCATGAAGCAGCTTGGGCACGCAGTCAAGAATATCGGCGCAGAGTGACTGTCCGTCAGGATTGTCAAGTTTGAACCGTTCGGCGAGGTTTTCAGCCGCCGTACGGTGTCCCGTGCCTTCCGAAGCGTAAAAAACTGCGATACTTTTCATGACAGCAAGATTATAGTACAAAAAAAGCGATAAATAGTATAATGTTCTCGAGAGAAAAGGGGAGAACGCATATGAAACAGGCAGTAGTGGAGATAGGGACGAATTCGGTCAAGTACACCGTTGCGGAGCTTTCGGACGGAGTCGTTTCCTTTGTGAAGGACGTCAATACCGTGACGCGGCTCGGCGAGGGGCTGAAGGACAGCGGGATGCTTTCCGCGGAAGCGATGGAGCGCACCGCCCGCGTTGTTGCGGATTACGTGGAGCAGGCTCACGAAGACGGCGCCGAGCAGATTGAGGTGGTCGGGACGATGGCTCTGCGTTCTGCCGGAAACAGCAGCAGATTTGAAGTAAGGGTGAAGGAACTTGCCCATATAGGACTGCGTATCATTTCCGGCGAGGAGGAAGCAAGGCTTTCTTTTGAGTCTGTTCTTTGCGAAGTGCCGAAATCTGTGCTGCGCGACCTGCTTGTTTTTGATCTCGGGGGCGGCAGCACGGAGTTTGTATATTCGTGTTTCGGCAAAATTACGAGGGCTTTCAGCGTAAATATCGGCTCCGTGGAGCTGACGGAAAAATTTCTGCCCGAAGCCCCCGCTCCTTTAAGCGCTGTTTCGCGTCTTAAAGCCGTTATAAGGGCAGAACTTGTCAAAAATGGTGTGAAAGGTCGTCCGGCGTGTCTTGTGGGGACAGGGGGCAATTTAACGACGCTTTTCATGCTTAAATCCGCAATGCCGGAATACGATGCGGAGAAGCTCAGCGGAATGACGATTTCAAAAACTGAGCTTGAAGCCCTGATAAAAGAGCTTGCGTGCAGAACGTTTGACGAGCGCAGGGCAATGCCGGGAATGAATCCGGCAAGAGCGGATATAGTGCTTGCCGGAGCCTGCGCGGCTTCAGCGATAATGGAAATAACCGAAAGCCGTTCGCTGACGCTCAGCCTGCGCGGTTTAAGACACGCGCTGCTTGCGGAGATGCTGTCGCGATGACGGGTAAACTTGCGGTCTATGAACAGGCTGCCTGCTGTATCACCGGAATTTGCGGAGCAAAGGCGAATCCCGAGCTGCTGCGTATGTCTTCCGTGTACGAAACGCTGAAAGCAAAGGGAATTGAAATGGAAATATACAATCTTTCGCGGAGTCCCAAAGCCTTTGCCGAGAACAAGCAGGTCATCGCGTATCTGAAAAAGCACGGAGAAAAGGCTCTGCCTGTCTGCACGCTGGACGGAGAAATAGCGGTTGAGGGGCGGTATCCGACTAACAGCGAGATTATTGAAGCGCTTGGACTTGAAAAAACGGCACTTGACGAACTGCTTCCGCCGGGGAGACTGCTTTGCGAGAGGTGAAATTAAGATGAAAATTAAAGCTTGTGTAAAATTTATGCTGCCTGTATTGCTTCTTGTCTTTTGCATCGCGCCCTGCCGCGCGGCGGTTATTGCCGTAAACGCGGGGCATCAGGCGAAGTCCGATTTGGAAAAAGAACCTATCGGGCCCGGCTCAACAATACTGAAATATAAGGTTTCCTGCGGCCCGCGCGGTGTCGCAAGCGGTATGCCCGAGCATGAGCTCAATCTGCTGAATGCCGTGCTGCTTGAAAAAGAGCTTGCGAAGCGCGGACATAAGGTTATTATGGTCAGACAAAGCAGCGACGTCAATATAAGCAACAGGGAACGTGCCGCGTTTGCGCTGGAAAACGGGGCGGAGCTGATAATAAACCTTCACGCGAACGCCCGTGGGGCAAGACAGCCGAAGGATACGCACGGCGCCATGACGCTTTGCAGAAGCGCGCGCAACAGCTTTAATCCCGCTCTGTACCCTAAGGAAAGAAAACTTGCCGAAGCGGTGCAGAAAGGGCTTTGCAAAGCAACGGGGGCGAAAAATCTCGGCATAGTGGAAACGGACGTTATGACAGGGATAAACTGGAGCAGCGTTCCGTCGGTGATAGTCGAGGTCGGCTATATGACGAACGAAACGGAGGATATGCTGCTTCAGGACGAAAAATACCGAGCCAAAGCCGCCTTTGGCATAGCGGAAGGAATAGAAAATTACCTGCGGAGCAGGTAATTTTTTTTGCCCTGACGCAGATTACATGTTGATTGAAGCATTAAAAAGATAATAAAATCGTTGATTTATGCTGACTATATTTTTGCGGAAAACTTTTGCGTCCTCTGCTATAATATTGGCAGCTCAAAACAAATACGGGGTGACAACGATGGATTTCTCAAAGGAATACAGGAAAAAACTGACGACTGCCTCTAAAGCGGCAGCCTGCATAAAATCAGGCATGTGGGTTGATTACGGCTGGACGACAGGAATTCCGTGCGCGGTTGACGCCGAGCTTGCGAAACGCCTTCCGAAGCTGCACAACGTTAATTTCCGCGGTGGTATTCTGCTTTGGGAACCTGAAATTTTCAAAATAGAAGATCCCGCAGCGCACATGACGTGGAATTCATGGCACATGACAGGCTTTGCAAGAAAAAGGATCCCCGATGGTTTTGTTTTTTATGCGCCGGTAAGATATTCCGAGCTTCCGCGGTATTACAGGGACAGCCTGCATTCGGACGTTGCTGTTTTTCAGGTTGCGCCTATGGACGGCAAGGGTTATTTCAATTTCGGTCCCAACGCTTCGCACATGGCGGCAGTCTGCGAAACGGCGGACAAAATTATTGTTGAGGTGAACAAAAATATGCCGCGCTGTCTCGGCGGTTTCGGAACCGAGATACATATATCGGACGTTGACATGATTGTTGAAGGGGACAATCCCGAAATCGGCATAATGCCCGCCGCTCCGGCGACGGACGTTGACAGAAAGGTCGCGGAGCTTATCGTTGCGGAGATTCCGGACGGGGCATGCCTGCAGCTTGGAATAGGCGGAATGCCGAACGCGGTCGGAAGCCTTATCGCCCGGTCTGACCTTAAGGAGCTCGGTGTTCATACCGAAATGTACGTTGACGCGTATCTTGAAATGGCAAAGGCGGGCAAGATTACAGGCACGCATAAGGCGCTGGATAAAGGCCGCCAGGTGTACACTTTTGCCGCGGGCAGCAGCGAACTGTACGAATATATAAACGAAAATCCGCAGTGCATGTGCGCTCCCGTTGATTACGTCAATGATATACGCACTATTGCGCAGCTCGACAACTTTATATCCATAAACAATACGGTAGATCTCGACCTTTTCGGACAGATCAGCGCCGAAAGCGCCGGAACGAGACACATCAGCGGAGCTGGCGGGCAGCTTGATTTTGTTCTCGGAGCGTATCTTTCAAAGGGCGGAAAAAGCTTTATATGCTGTTCTTCCTCATTCAAAATGAAAGACGGTACAACGAAATCACGCATTGTTCCTACGCTCAGCCAGGGCTCAATAGTAACGGATACGCGCGCCAATACAAACTACGTCGTTACCGAGTACGGCATTGTAAATCTTAAGGGAAAATCAACCTGGGAACGCGCGGAGGCTCTTGTTTCAATCGCGCATCCCGATTTCAGGGAAGAGCTGATTGCCGCTGCGGAGAAGCTGCATATCTGGAAGCGGAGCAATAAAAGATAGTGTGCAATTAAATTAGCGTTTTGACCAGACATACACGGCGATAACTGCGCAAAGAGTGCCTGCGGCGAGACCGCCTGCAAGAATCAGAGGCTGCGGAACTCCGGCGGCATAGTTGAACATCGCGCCGAGCGCCCAGCCGTAGAACAGTATTGTTGAGAGTGAAAGAAGCATCACAATAAGCCTTTTGTTCATGCGCTAATTGTACACCGCCGTCCGGAATTGTCAAAATTTTATGAAACAGCGCGGAGGTATCTTTGTGGCAGACAGCGAAGTTCTGAGAGCCGAAAAATTTGCGGCGCGGTATTTCGAAACGAAAGCGGTGCGCTTCAGCAGAGCGGAAGACGCACTGTTGGCCGTACTTTCCGCTTTGGATTTGCCTTGCGGCAGCGAGATAGTCGTTTCCGCAAATCTCTGTACGGATATTTCAGATTTTGCGCGAAGCAGAGGACTTAAGCTTGTATTCAGCGGCTTGTGCCCCTGCAGCTTTGCCCCATCGCAGGAAGATGTTGCTTCAAAGCTTACGGAGAGGACAAAGGCTGTTGTCGTTTCACACAGCTTTGGTAGACTGAGCAGTTTTGAGGAGCTTGCCGAGAAGCTGAAACAGAAGAATATCCCTCTCATAGAGGAATGTGCCGGCTGCACAGGTTCAGTATATTTTTCGGACGAAAAAATCCTGCGCCCCGGTGCGTCGGGAATCGGCTGTATCATTGAACCTGAATTTGCCCTTATATGCTGTCAGGATGAAGCGTTTGCCGAAAAACTTCCGTTGTCAGACAGTATTTCCGCGGCAAATTTCATGTGCCGGCAGCCTGATTTTGAAAGAGTGAACGGCAGACGCAGACTTGCCGTTTCCAAATACCGCCTGCTGATACATGAAAAAGCCCTGCTTCCGTTTGTGTCGTTTCCGCAGTTTGGCGGCGCATCGTTTGCTTCGGCTTCCGTCTGCCCGCTGTGCGTGAAGGACAGGGACGCGCTGAAAGAATATCTTGAATCGCAGTCAATCAGTTGCGGAACTCTGCCTTACGCTTTTGAAAATACAGGCTGTCCTGTTTTTGAAAAGCTGAAAAACGAACTGCTTCTGCTTCCCGCAGAAATGGAAATTTCCGAAGCGGAGCAGGAAGAAATTGTTTCGCGCATTAAGTATTTTTACCGAGACAAAAACCATAATCTGCAGTAAAATTATTTTGCTTGAAAAAATAAATTCGGAGGTGTCAGACTTGTTTTATTACGATCCTACAATGATTCTTCTTATTCCGGCACTGTTGTTTTCCTTATGGGCGCAGTTCAAGGTAAAATCCGCGTTTGCGGAATATTCAGGCGCTGCGTCTTCCCGCGGTGTAACTTCGGACGATGCGGCGAGGGCGATTCTTGACGCCAACGGTCTGCGGAATGTCAGAATAGAGCATATAGCAGGCGAGCTTACCGACCACTACGACCCTCGCGCAAAGGTTCTCCGTCTGTCGCAGAGTGTTGCGGGCAGCACAAGCATAGCGGCTATAGGGGTTGCGGCTCATGAATGCGGACACGCGGTTCAGGACGCTGTGGGTTATGCCCCGCTGAAAATAAGAAACAGCATAGTTCCGGTTGTCAATATCTGCTCAACGCTTTCAATGCCGCTGTTTTTCATAGGCTTTTTGTTCAATTATCTTGCGCTGATAGACCTCGGAATACTGTTTTTCTGCGGTGTGCTTGTTTTTCACGCGATTACGCTTCCTGTCGAGTTTGACGCAAGCGGCAGGGCTTTGAAGATTCTTTCCGGCAACGGTTTTTTGAACGGGGCTGAAATTTCAGGGGCAAAAAAGGTGCTGACAGCTGCTGCCCTTACCTACGTTTCGGCGATGGTTATGTCCGCGCTGCAGCTTCTCAGACTTATTTTGCTCAGAAATCAGCGGAGAGATTAAAAAAATTGCAAAAATAGTGTACAATTAACGGGAACGGCACGGCTGTTCCCGTTTTAGTCCGCGTACAGGAGGCAGAGGCAATGAGAGGCATAGAAGCTGCACTTCATGTCTGTATGGATGCAAGCTCGGGAACGTTTGCATCGGAAGCTTTAAGAAAACTTTATCCGGAAATAAATTCGGGCGACAGGGACGTCGCCGCGCTTCTTGTCTACTGCACTCTGAGAAGGCAGGGCTTGTGGAAGCATCTTATGCTCAAATATTGCCGGCGCAATGCAAGGGCGCTTTCGTTCAGAACGCAGACCGCTCTTATGATCGGTATCGCCGGACTTGTCGAGCTTAAACATTTTGCCGCGCCGGTTCTTATCAACGCGGTTTTGCAGGCAGTTAAGGCAAGCGGAAGAGACAGCGACGTACAGGACGTTAAGACTGTCCACGCTGTACTGCGTTCCGTTTCAGAGGAAGCTCCGGAATATCTTGAAACGCTGAAAAAAGCGGCTTCCGTGAGCGATCAGGCGCTTTACTGGGGCGTTCCGGGCTGGGCTGCGGCGCAATGGGCAAAAGAACGGCAGATTGCCGAAGCCAAAAAGCTTATAAAAGCCATGGGCATGAAAACCTATCTGTCGCTCAGGCTCAGAAGCGATGTTGACCGTGAAGTGTGGATAAAGGAATACGGAGAAAAATGCGGGAAGAAAGCATGGGCGTCGGATTTGCTTGCCAATTCCGTGCGTACCGCGTCAACGGATTATCCTCCGTCTCTCCCGGGCTACAGCGAAGGAAAAGTTTCGCCGCAGACAGAGTCGTCCATGTTTGTTGTCAATTTGCTTGCCGGACGTTACAAGGACGGCGCCATTCTTGACATGTGCAGCGGAAGGGGAGTTAAAACGCGCCAGCTGATTGATATGTTCCCGCTTGCGCAGATAGAGGCGTGGGACATTTCCCCCGCTAAAATACAGACCGCGAAGCTTGAACTGATGAAACTTCATGCAGGCAGCCGCGTTCAGCTGCGCATCGGAGACGCGCTTAAACTGAAGCCGAAAACAGCGCCATCGCTTGTACTGCTTGATGCCCCCTGTTCAGGTTCCGGAACGTGGGGAAGACATCCGGAGGGCAAATGGCGGATGAAGCCTGAAGATGTCGATGAGAGCGCAAAACTGCAGAAAATGCTGCTTGAGCGTGCCGCAGACATTGTGCAGCCAGGCGGAATTGTTGCGTACATGACCTGCTCAAGCTTCAGAAAAGAAAATGAAGAGGTAGTGGCGGACCTGTTGTCAAAGAGAAAAGATATTGTGGAGCTGCCTGTAAAAACAGAACATAAATTCATGCAGAAAGGCAGACCGTACGGTGTGGTAATAAATCCCGTCCAGCCTTGGACGGACGGATTTTACGCCGCGCTGCTTTTGAAACGCAGACAGGAGGGAAACAATGCGTAATTTTCGCCGCTGGATTATAATATTTGCGCTTCTGATGATTGCCGGCTGCGGCTTTGTTATGTTCCGTTCCATATTCGGAGGAAGCGGGGACAAGGTCATTGTCCCGCAACTTGACGGTATGCAGGCGGAAGAAGCCGTAAACGCTCTTCAAAGACTCGGATTGTCTGCAAACATTGAAGAAACCGGCTCGGACGAAAATGCCGGTACTGTTGTTTCTCAAAGCATCAAGGCAGGGAAAAAAGTTAAGACAGACAAAACTGTGCTGCTTAAAGTAAGCGGCGGAAGTATGCTCTGCGCCGTTCCCGATGTGCGTTTTATGGGAAAGGAAGAAGCAGTCCGCAAACTGGAGGACGCAGGTTTTAAAGCTGGCAGAATAATACAGGTCAGTGAACCGGACAAAAATGACGGTACGGTACTGGCGCAAAATCCTTCCGCAGGTCAGAAATACGCGGCAGGCGGCGGCATTGAACTGCTTGTAAGCACCGGCGGCGCGTCGGAAGACGGCTTTACGCAGGTGCCTGACTTAAGAGGCAGGACACCGGAAGAAGCAGCGGAACTTTTGACTAAAAGCGGACTGCAGCTTGGTGATACCATAAAAACCGTTTCTTCGTCAAAGGAAGGCACGGTTGTGGGAACAAGACCGAACATAGGAACAAGAGTTAAGACAGGGGATACTGTGTCTTTGCTGCTTGCCTCCGCTGAGGAGAACAAAACAGAACAGGCGGAAAACGGTACAGCATCGGGGAATGAAATTGTCAAGACGGTAAAGGTTACGGAAAAGGAGCAGCCAAAGAAAGAGGCGGAGAACAAGACAGAGCAGCAGAAAGCCGCCGCTGTCAAAGCCGGAAAACAGCCTGAGGCTGCAAAAAAGGCTGACAATGCTAAAGAGAAGAAAGCAGAAACAAAAACAGAGGTTTCCGCTGCACAGCTGAAACCCGAGAAGAGTGTGCAGCCTGTCGCAGCCAAAAACGCTACGGACAAAACCGGCACGGCGCAGCCGGCAGCAAAAACGGCAGACGTGCAGACGAAAAAAGAAGAAGTGAAGAAAGAAGAAGCGAAAAAGAAAGAAATTAAAGAAGAAGTCAAATCAGCAGCTGACGATACGGAGATTTCGGCGCCGTCCAAAACTGCGAAAGTGCGTTACGTGGTTCCGCCGCTGATCTCCCCGCTCAGTCTTAAAATTACGGTGCAGGACGCGGATGGCGTGCGCGTGCTAAAAGACGTTACGGCAAACGGAGGAGAAACATTCTCCGTGCCTGTGAAATACAAGAACGAAGCAACAGTATCCATTATGCTTGGCGGTGAAAAGGTATGGCAGGAGCGTTACAAGTAAAGCTAAAAGGCGGTGAAAAGCTGCTGGTCGCACCTTCGCTTCTTTCGGCTGATATCCTGAATCTTGAAAACAGCATAGCTGAACTTGACGGTGCGTATGACTGGCTGCATTTGGACGTTATGGACGGACATTTTGTACCGAATCTTTCTTACGGACCTTCTCTGCTGAAAGCGCTGCGCAAGAAATATCCTGACGCTTTTATCGACGTTCATATTATGGTTGAGCCTGCAGAAAGCTTTGTTCCGATGTTTCTTGCCGGCAGACCGTCGTTGCTTACGGTGCATGCCGAAGCAACTCCGCATCTGCATCGTGTGCTGCAGAGCATAAAAGCCGAGGGTGTTCTGGCGGGAATAGCAATAAATCCGGCGACACCGGCGGAATCGATTTTGCCTGTTCTGAATCTTGCGGACGTTGTACTTGTTATGTCTGTCAACCCAGGCTTCGGCGGTCAGAAATTTATTCCCGAAGTGCTGGAAAAGGTTTGCAGGCTTGCCGAACTGAGAAAAGAAAGAAACTATGATTATCTGATAGAGATGGATGGCGGACTTGGGCCGGAAAATGCGGCATTGGCTGCCGCTCACGGCTGCGACATAGCGGTTGCGGGAAATGCTGTGTTCGGCAGTCCGAATCCGGCAGAGACCGTGCGTAAAATGAGAACTGCGGGCGGAGAAAACAATGGATAGAGAGTACGCCTCTCCCGAACAGCTCGGGGAACAGCTTAAACAACTGAGAGAGAACCTTAACCTTGACCTTAACCAACTGTCGGAAAATACCAAAATAAACACTATATATCTTCAGGCTGTTGAAGACGGCAGACTTGATGTACTGCCGCCCGGATTTTATCGAAAAATCTTTGTCAGGGAATACTGCGAGGCAATCGGAGCCGACAGCCTGTTAAAGGCATACGAACAGTTTTTTGAAAACGCTGAAAACGAAGTTGTAAAAAAGGCTGACGATAATGTACGTCAAACAGAAGAAAAAAATTTTGTTCAAGACACGCAGTACAGACCGGAAAACAACAAACCTTTGGTGGTTGTGTCTTGCCTTGCCATCGTTGTGGCAATGTTGCTTGCGTTCAGCTTCAAAAACACGCTTTCAGGCGCCCAAACCAGCAATATAGCGCAGCTTAACGGAGGCACAGCCAAGGTGCTTGAACAGAAAAAACTGGATGAAGCAGAAGCTCAGCGCGAAGCGGAAGAAAAAATGAGAAAACAGGCAGAGAAACGCGCGGAAGCAGAAGAAGCCGTCTATATGGAAGAACAGTCGTCAACCGAACCCGAAACGGCTGAAACCTCCGATCCGGCGAAAGCGGATGACAGCACGCAAAACCCTGTGCCTGCAAAAAATGAACTGCTTGTAAAAGCGGCTGAAGGGAAAATAAAAATCAAGGTATCACAAGGAGAAAAAATAATCTACGATGGTGAAATAGCCGAAGCCCAAACTATGAGGTTTAAAATCGAAGGCAGCATTCCCGTTCGCGTTCGCTACGAAAACCCGAACAGAACAGAAGTTTATTTTGGAGAAGCTGCCTTTAAACCTCTGCATCCTTCCCGCGAAGGGCGTTCCAGATATTACTGGAGCGACGGAACGGTTACGTTCACAAAACAAAAAACTGCAAAGCAATAAAAAATCTTCAGAGCTAATCTGAAGATTTTTTATTGCTGCCTGTGGTTTAATAAGAAAAACTTATTTCAGCGTTATAGTTTCTTCCGCTGTGCCCATAATATTGCATACCAGACGGATTTTAACACTATCACCCTGTTTGGCGTTAAGCAGAGTGACGGAATCGCTGAAACTCTTGTCCGAAGCCTGTTTGGTGTACTGTTTAAAGGCAATCTGTTCTCCTTTGCTGTTCATTACCACCATACTTAAAACATAATGCTTGGCGGTGTCGTTGACAAGGTGAGAAGCTTTAACCGTAAGTGTCTGCGCGGAGGCATTCCAAACCGCTTCAAGATTTTTGGGCGGATGGGCAAAAGCTGTTGCAGACGAAAAAAACGTAAATAAAAATATCGTTGCAGCAAGCAGGGTCTTCTTCATGGCAGAGTGCTCCTTTCATGCAGTGAACTGTATGTCTGCAATTATTATATCCTAAAAAACATTATAGCGGCAGAATATGTGGATTTTATGAAAATAAAAATTAGGTCTGCCTTTTATGAGATAAAAGTTCTATAATATCAGCGAGGTGAGTTAACGATGGCAAACCAGACCTGGAATCCTGAGAATTACAACAAAAGCGCCCGTTTTATCATTGAATTCGGCAGACCTGTAATAGAACTGCTTGCTCCGAAGCCGGGAGAAAGAATACTCGACCTTGGCTGCGGAACCGGAATTCTTGCAAAAGAACTTGCAGATGCTGGCTGCGAAATAGTCGGACTTGATTCAAGTCCCGAAATGGTTGAGGCTGCCAAACAGCTCGGAATAGACGCACGTCTTATAGAAGGTGTTGAGTTTGAAAGCCGTAAGAAATTTGAGGCGGTCATAAGCAATGCAGCACTGCACTGGATGCCTGACAAATATCTCGTTGTACGCAGGGTATGGCAGGCTCTGAAGCCCGGCGGCCGTTTTGCTGCTGAATGTGGCGGGGACGGTTGTCTCAGAATAGTGCGTGAAGGAATGAAAATCGCTCTTGCCAAACGCGGACTGGATTACAAGGCCAGAAATCCGTGGAAATTCTGCGAATATGCCGAATTCAGCGAAATACTTAAAGCGCAGGGCTTCAAGATAGAGTACATAGCCAGGATAGATAAACCGACGGAACTTGGGACAGACGGACTGAGAGGCTGGCTTAAGGTTTTTGCCAACAGCCATACGGAAGGTCTTGAAGAAGCGGACAAAGAAGCCTTCTATGACGAAGTTGAGGCTTACTGCAAACCAATGCTTTTCAAAAACGGCAAATGGTACGTAGATTACGTCAGGCTTCGCTTCCTTGCTGTCAAGCCGAAGAATAAAGACTGAACAACTGCAGTAAAACGCCCGCGTCAGCGGGCGTTTTTGATTTTAGCAGACGGCAGATGCTGACAATCAGGAAGAATTGGATTTACAAAAACTTTTGAGAATTTTAAAAAAATTACAAAAAAATTGACAGTTATATATTCTTTCTATATAATCATGAAAGTAAAACTTTGGAGGCGAACGCTATGTACGAAAAAAAACAGGTCGTTACTGGAAACGCTCCGTCACCAGCGGGACCGTATTCACAGGCAGTTGATTTTGGTGATTATATTTTTGTTGCCGGACAGCGTCCAATGGATCCTGTGACAGGCGAAATCAAACAGGAAATAAAGGCTGCAACGGAGCAGTGCATTAAAAATGTTCAGGCGATTCTAAAAGAGGCAGGCGCGGATCTTGAAGATATAGGCAAGACAACAGTTTTCCTTGCAGATATTAAGGATTTTGCGGCTATGAACGAGGTTTATACGGCTATGATGCCGAAGCCTTTCCCAGCAAGAAGCACAATACAGGTCGTTCTTCGCGGTATTCCTATTGAAATCGAAGCAATAGCCAAAAGGAAAAAATAATTGGGATATGAACAGCGTTGAGGAATACCTCCCTGTTTTAAAAAGCATCATTGAAGGGTTCGGCAAGCATTTCGGGGATAACGTTGAATTTGTTATACACGATTATGCCAAGGATTTTGATTCTACTATAGTCGCGATTTCAAACGGAAACGTTACCGGACGCAGCGTTGGTCAGTCAGGCACGAGCATCGGGCTTAAAATGCTGCAAGGACTTGAAAAGAGTGACGGACGCTTTAACTATTTCACCCAGACACATGACGGACGTTTTCTCCGTTCCAGTACCATATATCTCAAGAACGAAGAGGGAAAGGTTATTGGCGCCGTGTGCGTTAATATCGACATTACAACCATAGTTAATGCCGACAATGTGCTCAAAGGGCTGATAGGCATGGAACAGGAGGAAACAAAGACCGAGACAATAGTCTTTAACAAGGTTGAAGATCTCCTTATTTCAATGATTCACGAATCAATAGCCTATATAGGGACACCCGTAGCCCTTATGACGAAGCAGCAGAAGATTAACGGCATTAACTATCTTGCCCGCTGCGGTGCGCTGAGAATTAAAAGCGCAGGTGAAGAAATAGCAAAGCATTATGATATTTCCAAGTACACTATTTACAATTATCTCAATAAAGCAAACGAAGATAATTCTAAAGAGGAGTAATTGAAAATTTTTGAATTTCTAAAATTCTGAGGGGGGGACCAAAGGTGTTAAACCAGGAACTTATCAGCAAGGAATTTGATTTTCTTGGCGACGGAATATTTCTTAATGTTTCTCAAGTAGGCATGCCGCCTAAACGTGTTCAGGACGCATACCGCAGCTTTATGGACAATTATATTGCTTCTTACGGTATGGGTATGGTTCCGGCTGCGTGGGATATGGTTGCAGAGACAAGGGAACTTGTTGCTGAACTTGTGAACTGCGAACCGCACGAAGTAGGTTTTACAAAGAATACCTGCGAAGGTGTATCGATCCTTGCAAACGGCTATCCGCTCAAAGCAGAAGATAACGTAGTCATTGCTGACCAGGAGCATCAGTCAGTGCTTTTCCCGTGGATTAACATGCACGAGAAAATTGGCTTGAAGCTGAACGTAGTCAAAAGTATTGACGGCAATATCCGCACGCAGGATATGCTTGACGCGATTGATGAGAATACAAAAATTCTTATCGTATCATCGGCCCAGTTCAGCACAGGATTCCGTGCGGATTTGAAGACGCTTGGCGATGAATGTAAAAAACGCGGCATAATTTTTGCTGTTGACGGCATACAGACGTTGGGCCGTTACGTCATGGATGTTAAGGAATTCAATATAGACTACCTTGTTGCAGGCACGAACAAAGGCTTGTTCGGTACGCTTGGCGCCGGTTTTGTCTATTGCAGCGACAGAATAGTGAAAGACATTATTCCGCCGTATGCCGGTTATCAGAGCACAATGAGCCACGTTGCGCCTCCTTCGGTTACCACCAATTTTGAAACACTTGAATGGTATCCGAATGCGCGCCGTTTTGAATCCGGAAATCTCAGCTACAACTGCATATATGCGATTAACAAAGGAATTTCATTCCTGCTTGAACTGGGTGTTGAAAATATACAGAAACAGATTGAAGAGCTTGAGGAAGACCTGCGCAATCGGCTTGAAGGGATCAGCCTGCACGTTGTAACGCCGGAATCGGCACAGCACCGTTCCGGAATAATCTGTGTGTACTATCCTGCAAACAAAGACGATGAGGCAGACAAAATTCTGAAAAGCAAAAAGATTTACTGTACAATGCGCGGCGGATATATCCGTATAGGTTTGGATTTCTACAACACTAAAGAACAAATGGCTGTAGTTGCAGACGCCTTGTATGAGGTTGCTGCACTCAAATAAACAAAAAGCACCAAAAATCAGAGAGGAGAGTTCACATGAGTATTTGCGAAAGCTACCACAAAGTCCCGTTGCTTAAGAAACTGCTTGCAGCAATGGTACTAGGCATCATTCTCGGAGTCATCTTCGGAGAACAGGTCACCGTAATCAAGCCGCTTGGAAAGATATTCCTTAATCTGTTGAAAATGGCAGCGCTGCCGTTGATTGTTGTCAACCTTGTGGCGGGTATATCTTCACTTCAGGATCCGAAGATTTTCGGACGTGTTGGTCTTAAAATTATGCTTTACTATACCTTTACGACAATTTGTGCAATTTGCGTAGGTATAGGAACGGCCGTAGCGCTTAAACCGGGGCTCGGCTTTGTTCTCCAGGGTGCTTATGACGGCGCTATAGCAAAAATACCGACATTTGGCGACACCATTATCGGACTTCTTCCGTCAAACCCGTTCTCAGCACTTGCAGAAGGCCGCTTTGACCAGATAGTTGTATTTTCGGCATTCCTGGGTGTAGCAATTCTTTTCCTCAACAAAGAGGACAGGGAAGAACTTAATCACGCTTTTACAACTCTTGCAAGCCTCTTTAACAAACTTGTCGGAATAATTATGGGATACGCCCCGATCGGTATTTGTGCGCTTATGGCGTGCACTGTCGGCGTTTACGGCAAACAGCTGTTCGGATTCCTTGCCAAATATCTCGGTGCTTCCTACATTTCAGTACTTGTAATGGTCGGCGTCTATACTGTACTTTTGGCTATCTTTACGAAAAAATCACCCGCAGCTTTCTACAGAAAGGCAGCTCCGATGATCGTTACCGCCCTTGGTACGAGCTCAAGCCTTGCAGTCGTTCCTATTTCCCTTGGCTGCGCTGATGACATGAATATTCCGCGTGGAATTTCAAGCTTTACAATTCCTCTCGGATCACAGGTCAATAAGGACGGAAACGGCATTATGCTCGCAATATCCTTCCTCTTTGCAGCCCAGGCAATAGGTGCTCCGCTTTCAGCAGGTATCCTTATTAAGGCTATCTTCCTTGCACTTATTCTTACAACCGGTGCCGGTGGAGTTCCGGGCGGTGGAATTGTCACCATCGCGATTATTATTGACGCGTTTGGACTTCCGGTAGAAGTTGTTGGTATAGTTGCCGGTATTTTTGCACTGATTGATGCTCCGTTTACGACAATGAACTGCCTCGGCGACCTTGTCGGAACCGCGATAGTCGCTTCCTCAGAAGCAGATG
The DNA here is from genome assembly GCA_018065065.1 of Candidatus Equadaptatus faecalis. NCBI lineage: Bacteria > Thermotogati > Synergistota > Synergistia > Synergistales > Synergistaceae > Candidatus Equadaptatus > Candidatus Equadaptatus faecalis. Next base: position 18,457 of record JAGHTZ010000074.1, read on the forward strand.
CATTTGAAAACTAAAAATTAAAGACATACGTCTCCTTAAACCAAAGAAAAGGGGCAGCTGCAGATTTGCGGTTGCCTCTTTTCGTTAATTTAGAATGAGAACAAAGTTCGCTTATAGTGAGCGGGCTTTGTTATATATTCAGGTGCAGGGTTCGCCGGGCAGCATTTTATTTGTTTGTGCCGTGTATAACGAACGCTGTTTCGACAAGCCTGCCGTCTTTCGTTTCGGCTTCTATGAAAAGTCCTTCCGGAGTTCTCCAGTAGGCTTTGCTGTCGATGTATACCAGTTTGTCGCTCATTTAATCACTCCTTTCCTACGTTGTGCCTGCCCTGAAGGCACGGTATGTATTGCGCACCAACGAAAAATATTACAACATTTGTGCTGTTTTGTCAAACGTAAAAAGTGCAACGTACAAAAAGAGAAAAAAGTGCAACGTACAAAAAGAGAGGGCTGTTGCCCTCTCAAAATATGCAATTACTGTGCAGTTTAGAGGAAAAAGCCTCTGAGCTTCAGATTCTCGGCGACTCTTTCAATCGCAACGCAGAATGCGGCGCGGCGCATGGTGACATCATGCGCAATAGCATATTTGAAAACGCGTTTGAAGTTGGATTCCATAATCTGCACAAGACGCAGGTTATACTCTTCTTCTGTCCAGAAATAACCGGCGAGATTCTGAGCCCATTCAAAATAGGAACCGATTACGCCGCCGCTGTTGGCAAGAAAGTCCGGAACAATGTGAATGCCGCGTTTGTCAAGTATTTTGTCTGCCTCTGGTGTTGTCGGACCGTTTGCGCCTTCGACAATGTATTTTGCTTTAATCAGCTTTGCGTTGTTTTCATTGATTACACCTTCAAGTGCGCAAGGACAAAGTACGAGACATTCCTGCGTGAGAATATCTTCGTTTGACATTTTAACAAGACCGAGCTGATCGTAACCTTCAAGAAGTTTGTTGTTCTCCTGAGCATAACGTACTGCGGCGGGCACATCTATGCCGTTTTCGCAATAATAACCGCCGGTAATATCGCTTATTCCCACAATTTTAGCTCCTGAATGGTGAAGGAAGAGTGCATTATTCATACCGACATTACCGAAGCCCTGAACGATAATTTTTGAATCTTTAAAGGTATCACCGCCTGCTTCGAGTACCTCTTTTACACATGTGTACACGCCAAGCCCTGTTGCCGAAGTGCGTCCTTCAGAGCCCCAGTAGGATACAGGTTTGCCGGTAAGCATTGCCGGCTCAAAACGTCCGTGAAGTTTGGATACCGTGTCAAGAATCCAAACCATTTCTTGACCGCCGGTGGCAACGTCAGGCGCCGGAATGTCATCCCATTCTCCTATAACTTTTGATATGCGTGCTGCAAAAGTGCGTGTCATGCGTTCGCGTTCATTTTTCGACAGAGTATTGGGATCAACTGAAATGCCACCCTTGCCTCCGCCGTAAGGAATTCCCGCAAGAGAACATTTCCATGTCATAAGCATTGCGAGTGCTTCGCATTCGTCAAGATCAACGCAGGGATGGAAGCGTATGCCGCCCTTTGACGGTCCGCAGGCTGTTGAATGCTGTACGCGGTAGCCGTCAAAAACTTTTACCGTTCCGTTGTCCATCTGGACAGGAACTGCAACCTTGACGGCACGTTCGGGACGGCAGAGGATTTCTATAAGTCCCTTGTCAAGTTTCATTTCTTCTGCTGCATCGTAGAAATTTTCGAGAGCAGTTTTCAAAAGTATGTTGCTGGAAGTACGTCTCTGAATTTTTGCCATTTGTATTCACCTCTCTGCTAAGCTCTTCTAAAGCTGGCTTAAATTTTGTGATAAAACATTTTACAGCCAAAATACACCAAATGTAAATATATTTTTTGCACTAAATTGATTTTTATTGGGCAAAAGTGAAATGAAATAATGAGAAGATATATAAAATTGACGACAGCTAAAAGTTAAGTTCTAAAATTTTGACGTCTGATGCCCTAAAACATTCCATTGATCCATACCAAAAAGACGGCGACGACAAATCCGGGAAGCATATTCATCGGACGAAGCCGTTTTATTTCCATCATATTCAGTGCTATGGCAATAAGCATAATTCCGCCAACGGACGTCATTTCTGTTATTGATTCCTGTGTCAGAAAAGGAGCAAGCTTGGCTGCTGCCAAGGTTAAAGTGCCCTGATAAAGAAATACGGGTATCGCTGAAAATATAACGCCGAACCCCATCGTGGCCGCGAAAGCGATATTTGTTATTCCGTCAATAATGCCTTTTGTCAGCAGGGTTGTCGGAAAACCGCCGAAACCTTCTTCCATTGCGCCGAGTACTGCCATTGAACCTGTACAGAAAAGGAGAGTGCAGCTTACGAAGCCCTTGGAGAAGCCTTCTCCGGAATCGCCCAGTCTTGTCTCTATATTGTTGCCGAGACGCTGGAAAAAGCCGTCAAGATCAACAGTTTCACCTATCAGCGCCCCAAGCGCCGTGCTGCAGACCATAATAAGCGGATGCTGTGATTTAATGGAATAACTTATTCCAAGAACCATAACGTAAATTTCAAGACCCGCAACAGGCATTTCAAGCAGGCGCAGAGGAATTTTCTTTTTTATCAGCAGACCGAGCAGGCCGCCGGCAATAATCATGCCTGCGTTTGCAAGAGAACCAAAAAGAGGTATACGGCTGAGTATTTCCATTAGAACTTGTCCTTAAAATCAGCTTCAATAATTACGATGTCTCTTTTTCTGGAGCTGAGGGGGAAATGCTGAGGATAGTTTTCAGTTGTCTCTTCGGTTATATGGATGGTGTGGTAGAGAAGTTTCATCACGCATTTATCTTTCAGTGCAAGAGCGGTACGCTGGATAAAAGCAACAGCAATGCGCTCATTATCAAAAATCTGAGCGCAAACGGTCTGCCCGTTCATGGTAATTTTTGCAATCCAGCTGTTGTTGTCCATAGTCTGCTCCTCCGAGGGAACTATTATAGCGCAAAATCCTGAATATGCAGACAGCCAAAGACAAAGTTAACTGCTTTGGCGGTACTGTTTATCTTTTGGTGATAAAATCCTTGATTTTGGTAAAGCTTTCTTCGCTGATAACGTGTTCTATACGGCAAGCGTCTTTTTCCGCTGTTTCTTCTTCAACGCCGAGCATTTCAAAAAAACGTTTCAGCAGGTTGTGTTTTTCATAAATCTTTTCCGCGAGGGCAAGCCCCGGGTCTGTCAGTTCCAGTTCAAGTTTTTTAGTGGTATGCAGGTAGCCTTTCTCGGTGAGTACCTTCACTGCACGGCATATGCTTGGTTTTGAGTAGCCGAAAAAATTTGCAATATCTACGGAGCGTACCTTCCCGTTGCGTTTTTTCAGTATAAGCACTGATTCGAGATAGTTCTCACCGGACTCGTTGTCTACCACTTTTCTCACCCCGTGTCTATTATAACCCAATTTTCGCGCTATTATAATTCCGTAAGGGATTTGAAGCAGAAAATTTTATGTCACATATTCTCTCTGCTGTATTCAAGAGGAGTTGTGCGTGCATCGGCTAGACAGAAAATCCGGCAGGCACAAAACAAATTGTGCGCTATTTAATAATTCTGCGGGTAATCAGAGGCTGATAACTATCAGAAAAGTGATATAATACAAACATGATTATTGATTTTCACACACACCTGTTTCCTGATGACGTTGCAGAATATGCGATGAGAAAACTTAGCGGCAGTTCTAAGGTGTCTTACGACTGTTTTCCCACACGGAGCGAGCTGCTGCAGACTATGGACGCAACAGGAATTGACAAATCCGTTGTACTGAATATAGCAACGAGAGAACATCAGCATAAAAATATACTAAGTTTTGCGCAGGAAATTAATTCTGAGCGGCTGATTTCTTTCGGGTCTGTTATGCCTGCGTCAGAGTCGGCACTGGACTGTGTCAGCAAAATACACGATGCCGGAATTAAAGGTCTGAAATTTCATCCTGCACTCCAGCGTTTCAAACCGGAAGACAAAAATAATTTTCCGGTCTATGACCTTGCACGCGCATTGGACTTAATTGTGCTGTTTCACGCCGGCTGGGACCCTACGTATGAGGACGAACTTTTCTGCCCGCCGCAGTCAATTATAGAAGTTGAGAAGAATTTCCCCGGACTGAAAATAGTTGCAGCTCACATGGGCGGGTTAAAGCTTGCGAAAGAGGTGCTTGAAGTTCTTGCAGGTCATAATGTTTATTTTGATACCGCATGGACGGCGGAACCGTGGATTGACAAACCGATGATGGAAAAACTGATTGTCAAACACGGAGCAGACAAGGTGCTGTTTGGCAGTGATTTTCCGTGGAACGATCCGTGGAGGGAGTTGACGCTGATAAGCTGTCTGAATCTTCCGAGCGAAGACAGAGATCTGATTTTAGGCGGCAATGCGGAAAGGCTGCTGAGCTTGTGAAAAATTAACAAAATAGAGACTTCTTTTAGTTTTTCTTGCTTTATCAGAAAGTTTATCTAAAGGCTTCGGGGTGAAGCGCCTTTGCAAAGGACAGGGCAATCTGTGCCATGCGCGGGCCGGGACGGAGATAAAGAGTGCCGCTGAATATGTGAATATTACCGTCAACTGCGGCTTTCACGCCGGCTAAAGAAGTCCACTGGCGTTTGAGATTGTTTTTGTCAAAAATTTTGTCGAGGTCAACCTTTTTAATGTCTGAATGATAAACGGATTTGTCCCCAACGACGTCGATAATTCTGTCAGGATTAAGCGACAGCAGGCCTTCGTAAGAAATCCGCTGATAGTTTGTAGCGCGTGATTTTACAATGTTTTTTCCGCCTGCGATTTCAAGCAGCTCGCTGTAAAAGGTTTCGTGTCCCGCCGCGTAGAAGCTGCGTATTCTCGGCTCCGACAGTTCCCTGGAAACGCATATTACAACAGACGGCTTCGGATATTTTGCCGTTTTTTTTCTTATTGTATCTAGATCTTTTTGTATGCCGCGGACGAGACTGTCTGCTTTTTTGTCTTCCCCGCATATTTTCCCCACGCTTTTGATTGAAGCCAAAACTTCCTGTATCGTTGCCTGTTTTATTACGGCATATTTTATCCCGGTCTGTTTCAGCCGGAGAATTAAAGAGTCCTGCAGGTCGGAAACAACGACTAAATCAACGCCGCCTGCAAGCAGCCGTTCAAGGTTTGTTCCGTTGAAGTAATCTCCCACGCATTTTTTTTGCTTCGCCTCCGGAGGCCAGTCGCAATAGGTGGTTACCCCGGCAATTTTGTTTCCCTGTCCCAGGGCAAACAGGATTTCGGTGCCGACCGGAGTGAGAGACACGATTTTCTTTGGGGCAGCATATGCAGGGCTCCAAAGGGCAAGCAGTATAAGAAGCACAGTTATAAATTTTTTCATGGCAGAATAATAATACAACATTTCTTCCTTTCTGAAACAAAAAGGCTCCGGATGTGCAGTTCCGGAGCCTCAGCCGGTTGGTGAGAAGATGTGTCAGCAAACATCCTTCTTTTTATAAACAGCGCCGGCACGCCGTTTATTTCTTAATCGTTTTTAAAATTCATGCTGCCAGCTGAATATTACGCGGCGTTCCGCGCCGAGATAGCCGGAAGCGTTTGTGTAATATTTTTTGTCAAACAGGTTGGTGCAGGCAAAACGCAGGGTTTCGTTTTTCCATTTGTAGTTCAGCGAAGCATTTACAAGGAAAATGCTTCCGTCGTCGACTTCAGGTGTTGCACGATAGGTAAATTCTCTGTCTGTGTAGAGGTGCCAGTTTATTTCCGCGTCAAAGTTTTTATTGTTGTAGTTCAGAAAGCCTGCAACGTCCCAGCGCGGGTCTGTCGAGCGGGTCCAGTCTGAACTGTTCTGTGCCTTTTCTTCTGCCCTTGTGTAGCTGAGCTGCTGGGCATAGCTCCAGTTTTTGGCGAAGTTCCAAGTGTATTTTCCTTCGGCTCCCCACGCGCGTTTTTCATTTATGTTTTTATATTGCGATATATAGGTTTCAGGGTCGTAATCAAAGACTATGGCATCGTCAAGCATTGTGTAAAAGACGTTGAAGGACCACGGATTTTTTGCAGATGCAGCCTTTGTGCCGAGTTCAAAACTCCAGCCTTTTTCCGGATTGAGTTCAGGATTCGGCGACACCCACATTGAAGTTTCACCCATAAGCTGGTAGAAGGTAGGCATGGAGAAGAAGCGTCCGGCAGATGCGTAGAACATGACGTCGTTTTTGTTTGCCCAGCTTAAGGCAATTCTCGGCAGCAGCTGATTTTCAGTTTCGCCGTTATTGACGTTCCAGTGGTCAAAACGCAGACCGAGGTCAAGATTGGCTTCGCCGAGCATAAGGTTTGCTTCAAGATACGGCGCTGTGTTTGTTCTTGCCAGGTCGTAATCCGCCGAAGGGTCAACGTAATTCTTATAATCGACCTTGTCCCTGCGTACGTCGGCACCCCAGACGAGCTTCCATTTGTCAAACAGCTCTTTTCTGTTGAACGTCAGGCCGAGAGATTCCGTGTCAAATTTATTGTAATAAAGTCCGCTTGGGTTCATTTCAAGCGGATAATCGTATTCCGCCTTGTTGTAAAACACGCGTCCTGTTGTGCGCGCATCCTTGTACTGAAGATTCAGGCGGGCGTATTTGTCTTTTCTGCCGATCTCGTTAAAACCTGTACCGTACCACGTATCGAAGCTGTCATAAGCTGATTCGGAATCTCCGAAGCTGCCTGAAAACGCCCATTTGCCTTTCTCGAGGCGTACAACGTAGTCGTTTCCGTAAAAGCTTTTCAATTTTGAGCCGTAGATGTCATAAACATGGTCGTCGTTTTCAACGGTTCTGCTGTAGCCTACCGTGCCGACAAGTCCGTCTTCCGCAACGGTTCCGCGGAAGCTTCCCCTGAAATATCCGCCGTTTCCGCCTTCTGTTTTAAGATATGCCGAGGTTTTTTCCGCGCCTTTCTTTGTTATAACGTTGATGACGGCGCCTCCGGCGTCTGAGCCGTAAAGCGCCGAGCCTGCGCCCTTTACGATTTCAATACGCTCAATACTTTCAAGAGGTATAGTGTTCAGGTTAGGAGCGCCCATTTCGCCTGCACCGTGCAGCGGGTTTGTGTACTGCACGCCGTCGACAAGCACGGAAACTTCTGTTGTAAAACCGCGCACCGAAACGCTTCTCTGGAAAGCGAGCCCGTTGTTGTTCACAAGCGAACTGACGCCTGGAACGCGGGCAAGAGCATCAGCTAAATTAGTCGCGCCTGACTGTGCAATTTCTTTGTCTGTAAGCACATACGTCTGTGCCGGAACGTCGGCGATGCTGTCAGCCACGCGCGAACCTGTAACTTCGACCGCACTGAGCTGCTGAACCTTTGCCGCTTTGCCGCCGTCGGCTGAAGCCGGCACCGAAACACACAGCAAGGCTGTCAGCAGCATGAAAACCAGAAGACTTCTTTTCATTGTGAAACACTCCTTTAATATTTCAACAGCCGGTTCTGCGTCATCGCCAACAAACAAAAACTCCCGCTTCGCCGCGGGAGTCATAATATACGTTCTTCTACGCACGTCACGTGCGCACAAAAAATTGCCGTATCTCGCCCTCGCGATACCTTGCACAGATTTGAGGGAGGTCTTCTGGCTTCCGTTCATCCTCCGGCGTTCCTTCTCACCTTTCGGCAATGGAGCTGCACGCCTTCGTCCCGGTTACAGCAGCGGGGCTGCTCAGGTCTTGCACCTGATTCCCTGTCCAAAAATCTTTGAACACTATTCTGTTGTGGCTAAGAGTATAAAACAAAACCCTGAAAATTGCAACAGGAAATTTTACAAATTCCTTTCCGCCTTGAATTTTCGCAGTATTTCTATGGATTTGTCGTAGTCGGCTTCAAAAACTTCAAGGTCCATTATGCGATCCGTTCCGTCGGCAAGGCGTCGGAATATCCATTCCAGTAAATTCTGATCGTAGTAGCTTAAATCAACGTGGTCGGTTAAATCAGGCTTTACGCCGTGAAGATGCAGTATTCTCGTGTAAGGCAGGAATTTTTCAACGTTAGCCTTCACGTCCTCCTGCACGTGAACGAGATGTCCGAGATCGAGGCAGATTGAAAAACCTGCCTCTTTTACCGTTTCTATTATATAGTCGAGACTGAAATCAAGATTTTCCGCGCAGATTTTCCACGGTTCGTCCGTTGCAGAGGCAAGCCTGAGCGAGGATTTGCGCGTGGCTTCGTAGAACCAATCCATATCATTGCTTGGTACGGGACCGAAAAGTTCTCCGTGCAGATGAAGTACCCACGCGTACGGGTCAAGGTCACGAAAAAGTTCCATGGTGCGGAGGCATTTGTCTTCGCAGAGTGTTCTGCCTTCAGGTGACGTTTCAAAACTGACGTTGGTCGAGAAATGCACGCAGCAGCTCATACCGAGTTCTTCACGCAGGCCGCGCAGCCGTTTTACGTCATCCTTTGAGGGAATATTGCACCCGTATTTGTTGTCCCAAAGGACAATCTCCATGTCGTCAACATCGGCAGACAGTTTTTTCATGTTGTCAGAAAAAGAACCGCCGCCGGGAAGCACCCAGGATGTTCCGCCGAGTTTTACGTTGGTGAAGCGCAGTCTGCCTGTTTCCATTAAAAGTCGAAGTTTTTCAAAAGGGTTTCGTCTTCAGCTTTGGCGAACAGACTGCCGAGAACAAATGCAATTACGGAAACTGAAAGAGAGGGGACAATGGCAGTTGTTCCGCAGACGGATACTTTCGTTATTGTAAAGAAGAAGAACGCGGCACAGCCGGTCAGCATTGAGAGCACGGCGCCGGAAGCATTTGCCTTCCGCCAGTAAAGACCGAAAAGAATCGGGCAGAAGAAAACAGCCTCAAGTCCTCCGAAAGCGAACAGATTTATCCAGACAAGCAATGCCGGAGGCTGCATGGCGGCGAAGAAAACAATAATTCCGATAAATGCGGTTACGGAAAAGCTCATTCGGCGCAGGGAGGCTGGTGTGACGCGCGAAGCGTCATTCTTCGCCGCATAGTGAAAATACAAGTCTTTGACTATGGCTGCCGAGCACATAATCAGCATGGAATCTATCGTTGACATAATAGCCGCCAAAGGTCCGGCAATGAAAATCCCGGCCCAGAACGGCGGCATAAGTTTAATCGTAAGCGTTGAAATTGCGAGGTCGCCTATTTCAATTCCGGGCATAACGGCGCGCCCCATAGCTCCTGCCAAATGCATTGCAAGCATCGGAAACCCGACGGCGAGAGTTCCGATTACCATTGCGCGGTGAAGGGAACGGCTGTCTTTAAAGCCGAGGCATTTCTGTGTGGTTTGCGGCAGACCGAGAATTCCGAAGCCGACAAGTACCCAGAAGGAAAGCATATAAGGAAGCGGTATTGCGTTGCCTGCCCCGTACGGTGTGAGCAGCGCCGGATCAGTTTTGTAAAGAGTGTCCATAATCTTCGCAACGCCGCCGCCTGCCTTGGAAACAGCAAAAAGCACTGCAAAAGATGCAATCAGCATCATAAAGCCCTGAATGAGGTCAGTCAGAACAACTGCGCGGAAACCGCCTACGGTTGTGTAAAGAATTACCGTTATGCCGAAAATGATAAGCCCAGTGCGGTAGGAATAACCTGTTATTGACTCAAAAAGACGCGCTCCGCCGATAAACTGGGCAAGCATTGACGCCATAAAGAATACGAGCAGAGCCGCGGAAGAAAGAATAACGACTGCGTCGCTGTTGTATCTTGCGCGGAGAAAATCGGTAATCGTGACGGCGTTTGTACGGCGGGAAATGATTGCGAAGCGTTTGCCGAGAACACCGAGCGTCAGAAATGCCGTAGGAACCTGTATCATTGAAAGAAGTATCCAGCCAAGTCCCACGTTGTAGGCTACTCCGGGACCGCCTATAAACGAACTCGCGCTTGTGTAGGCGGTGATAATCGACATTGCGAGCACAAGCCCGCCCATTGAGCGTCCGCCTATGAAATATTCCTTCATAAAGCTGTCGGCGTCGCCTGATTTTTCAGATTTGCGGCTGCCCCATACGGCAATTCCCAAAACAAGCAGGAGATAGCAGACAAGAGGGAAAAATATGTTATTCATCTGATTTGTCCTCCCCGTCAAAAGGCACGTCCGTAAAGAAAAATTTTACGCACAGCCACAAAAGCGCGGAAATTCCGAGATAGCCTGCAATACAGCTGAGGAAGAACCAGCGGGGGACCCCGAAGACGTAACGGTATTTTGACGGGTCGCGTTCGGTGCAGTATGCAGTTACATACCACCATGCGAAGAAAAGCAGATATAACAGCAGCGTTACTGCCGTTTCCCTGCGCAATATTCTGCCCGTGTCAGAATGCTTCATTAAAAAACCTCCTCGTCAAGCTGCCGGATTAGTTGTCCTCTGTTATTTTTCACAGATTATACTATAATTTACATGCGATTTATCTGCAAACTGAAACAAAACGGAGGGATACATTATGGAAGCGTTAAAGAAAGTTGCGGCAATACTTGAAACAAGAGGTTTCAAAACACAGGTGGCGGAAACAAAAGAAGAAGCTGTAAAATTCGCACTTGAACTTATTCCTGCGGAATGTTCCGTGGGTATACCAGGGACAATGAGCGTGCGCGAGGCGGGTTTGTATGCAGCTTTCAAGGAAAGGGGCAGCAGGGTTATCGACCACTGGGAATCCAAGGCAGATTACGCAACGCCGACGGAAAACAGACTTGCTGAATTTAACGCTGACTGGATAGTCACCAGCGCAAACGGACTTTCAGCCGAAGACGGAGCGATTGTAAATATTGACGGTTC
>JAGHTZ010000075.1 GCA_018065065.1 Candidatus Equadaptatus faecalis
AGCAAATTTGAAGTCAAACTCATAGCGCCGATAGCGATGGAAGAAGGACTTCGTTTTGCAGTACGCGAAGGCGGCCATACGGTCGGCGCCGGCGTCGTTACTTCAATTATCGAATAATTAAGCAAATTTACAGGGCGGCTGCAAAGCCGCGGCCGCCCTTTCATCTTTCAGAACGGGAGGAAGAACAATGGCTGATATAGTAGGACTTCAGTGCACAGAATGCAAAGACCGCAATTACGTGACGCTTGTCAATAAGAAAAAAGCAACAAAGAAACTTGAAAAGAACAAATTCTGCCCGAAATGCGGCAAACACACCTTGCACAAAGAATGCAAATAGTGTAAAATAGCCCACGCATGCAGGTCCGTAGTTCAATTGGTAGAGCATCGCACTCCAAATGCGAAAGTTGAGGGTTCGAGTCCTTCCGGGCCTGCCATTTATTTTTTAACAGAGGAGGTCGAGGTATATGAGTGCCCTCGGCTTTATAAAAGAATCAAGAGCTGAAATGAAAAAGGTCACATGGCCGACGAAGCGCATGCTTTGGTATATGACACTGGTAGTCGTCTTTGTATCGCTTCTTGTAGCAGCCTATCTCGGTCTGTGCGACGCATTTCTTACGGCTGTTGTAACGCACATAATCAAGTAATTTGATCTCTTGCCGGCAGTACGGAGGTGAAGAGGGCGGACGCCCTCTCTTTTAGATGAGCGATTTTTACGGTAACACAAACGAGCATCGCTGGTATATAGTCCAGACCTATTCAGGATACGAAAAGAAAGTTGTCGAAAGCCTTAAGGAGCGTATTACAAAGCTTGAGGTCGGCGACAGGATTACTGATGTTCGTATTCCCGAACAGATGAAAACCTATATCAAGGACGGGAAAACAATACAGAAAAAGGTTAAACTTTTTCCGAGTTATCTTCTTGTCAATATGGCGCTTGACGAGCAGACGTGGTTCTGTGTCCGTCATACGCCCGGCGTTTCAGGTTTTGTAGGCTCCGGAAACCATCCCATTCCGCTTACTCCGAAGGAAGCCGAAGATATTTTGAGCAAAATTGCTCCGGAAGAGAAACCAAAAATTGAAATTAAGTTTTCCGTTGGTGATATGGTTCAGGCGAAAACGGGACCTTTTGCCAATATGGCAGGGCCTGTTGTCAGCATTGACGAGGATAAAGCAAAAATTAAGTATCTGGTGGAAATTTTCGGCCGCGAAACTGAGGCTGAGGCTGACTACGCCGATCTTGAGAGAATATAAAGCGTTTTGTGTGTTCAATGACAACGGCATATATTGCCGATGTTATTGTGTACGTCACATTTGAAACTCTGCCCTCACGGGCTTAAAAATATAGGGAGGAAATAAAATGGCAAAGAAAGTCATCGACCAGCTGAAGCTTCAGCTTCCTGCCGGCAAAGCCACACCGGCGCCGCCTGTAGGTCCTGCGCTTGGTCAGCGCGGTATCAACATTATGGAGTTTGTTAAAGCCTTTAACGCAAAGACTGCAAACCAGCCAGGAATGATTATTCCGACGGTTATCACGGTTTATGCGGACAGAAGCTTTACGTTTATCCTCAAAACTCCGCCTGCGAGCGTTCTTATCAAGAAAGCCGCAAAGAAAGACAAAGGTTCTGCAGTTCCCAACAAAAACAAGGTCGGCAGAATTACCAAAGCACAGGTTGAGGAAATCGCAAAAATTAAAATGCCTGACCTCAATGCGAACGATATCGAAGCAGCCATGAGAATGGTTGAAGGTACAGCCCGTTCAATGGGCATCGAAGTCGCAAGATAATAAATCTGCGGCAATAGTGGAAGAGAGTAGACGCTCCCGCAATTACCACAAGGAGGTATAACAAATGTCAAAAGTTGGAAAACGTTTTGCAGCAGCAAAAGGAAAAGTAGACAGTACGAAAGAATATACGATTTCAGAGGCACTCGCAGCAGCGAAAGAGATCGCAACGGCAAAGTTTGACGAAACTCTTGAAATACATGTTCGTCTCGGCGTTGACCCCCGTCATGCAGACCAGCAGGTGCGCAGCACCGTCGCCCTTCCGTTTGGTACAGGCCATACAAAAAGAGTTGCAGTCATAGCACTCGGCGACAAACAGAAGGAAGCACAGGAAGCTGGCGCGGACCTCGTCGGCGGCGAAGATTTGATCGCTGAAATCGGTCAGGGCAAAATTGATTTTGATGCTCTCATAGCCACACCGGATATTATGAAATTTGCCGGCAAGCTTGGTAAGGTTCTTGGCCCCCGCGGGCTTATGCCTTCAGCAAAAGCCGGTACGGTAACGTTCGATGTCGCTCAGACTGTAAAGGAAATCAAGGCAGGCCGTGTCGAATTCCGTGTTGATAAAACAGCCATCATTCATAACGCGATAGGCAAAATGTCTTTCCCTGTTGAAAATCTTGACGCAAACGTTAAGGCGTTCCTTCGCGCAATTATTAAGGCGCGTCCTGCATCAGTCAAGGGTACCTATATCAAGGGTATTTCAATCGCAACGACTATGGGCCCCGGAATTGCTCTTGACGTTGCTCAGACAACGAAAGACTGCTCAGTAGAATAAAAAGTTTTATTAAGCTGTAAAAAGACCGTCCGTAAGGGCGGTCTTTTTTGTCATTGCTTCGGTGTATCGGCTGTGTCCGGTAAGGCTTCCTGAACAGTCTGCGGTAACTTGTTTTCAGCAGTGTCTGCAATTTTTGCTTTGCTGCCGGCAGAAGAGCCGGTTTTAATTTTCTTTTTCTTTAGTGTTACAGTTTCAGGATGTTTTGCGTAGTAATCTGCCAAAAGTTTTTCCGCATTTTCTGTTGAAATCTTTTTATAGCGTTTCGGCTTGTCAAACAGTGTGTAGTCAATCGGACCTCTGCTGATTTTTGTATATTCAGTCCAGTTTTTCCCGTCAAGAGATTCTGTTCTTACAGGAATTGGAAAATCATTGCGCGTCCATTCGTAATAGCTGTCTTCGGTGTTGTAATTTTTGTATTTTACGGTTACCAGATATTTTTTCATACGGAAGCTGTCGCGTTCATCATATTTTAAGAATTTGCGCGTTAAATCTCCTGTATCGGCGTTTTCGTCAGGAATGTTGAAATTTGCAAAAGTGCCGTAGGCAGGCATTTCAACGTAAGACTTAATCTGCGGATATATAAACCAGGTAAGCTTAAGGTCGTTGCGTGTAACGACAATTTCTTTGCCGTTTTTGAAATCGCGTCTTGACCTATCTCCCGTAACCCATATTCTGCTTGCGGTTTCAACGCCGTCTTCACATTCGACGACAACCGCTTTAAATTCCGTTATTCCGGCGACAGAACAGTATGCCGCCCGTGCGAACAGCAGTACAAAAAACAGGGACGCTGCGATCTTCCTCATCAGTATCAACTCCTGCATATATTATATACTGAAGGCGGCAAATATAAGAAAAAAAATGAAAAATGTAGTAAAATTTAAAATGCAAACGGAGACTGGTACAATGAATTTTCTTGAGGTGTCGGCGGTTTTTCCCGCATGACAGCAGGCAGGGAGGTGTTTCTTATGCCGGAAATTAAAATGAATCCGAAATTAAAGCCTTATATTCCGATAGTCCGGGGCATAGCGCTTGCCTTGGGCAGGGATTACGAGGTTAATCTGCACGACCTTTCCATTCCTGAACATTCGATTGTTGCCATAGAGAACGGGCACGTTACCGGAAGAAAGCTTGGCAGTCCCATGACTGATTTCGGCCTTTACATGATGAAAGCTGACGAGTACAGACATAAGGACGGAGTATTTGATTATCTTGCCCAAAACAGCAGCGGAAACAAAATGAAATGCAGCTGCATATTTATCCGTGACGAGCAGGAAAAAATGATAGGCTTTCTCTGTATAAATTACGATATCAGCAGAGCTGAAGCGGCGCGCGAATTTATAGATAATTTCCTGCATACCGACGATAACGTCAGACAGTATGATACAGACCGCACTGCAATTGTCACGGAAGGTTTTGCGAATGATCTTTCGGAGGTTATGCAGAACAGTCTTTCAGAAGTTCGCAAAAAAATTGCCAAGCCTTTTGAATATCTTGCAAGAGAAGAAAAAGAACTTGTGGTCAAAGAGCTGAACGACAGAGGATATTTTCTGCTTAAAGGAGCCGTCGAACTTCTTGCCGGGGAGATGAAAGTAACCAAATATACCGTCTATTCTTATCTCAGAAAAGTTCAGGACGAGGAAAAGGGTTTATAAGAGATGACAGCGGAGGAACTTTTAAAAGAAAGTTGCTGCGCTGCTGTATCGGCATGTCTGCTCGGCGAAAACTGCAAATATGACGGAGAAAACAATTTTAACAGCAAGATTTCAAGTCTGCTTGCGGACAAAAAATACGTTGCTGTCTGTCCTGAGGTGTTGGGAGGGCTTCCAATCCCCAGAAAACCGTGTGAGATTAAGGACGGAAAAGTAATTGACAGTGACGGTAGAGACGTAACTGATTTTTTTGAGGCAGGCGCGTTAAAGGCGTTAAAAATAATACAGGAAAGCGGTGCTGATACAGCGCTGCTTCAGCCGAGAAGCCCGTCCTGCGGTTCTGTTCAGATTTATGACGGCAGTTTCAGCAAACGGCTGATTGACGGGCAGGGTATTTTTGCGAAACTGCTTTCAGAAAACGGGATAAAAATTATTGACGCCGGAAGGCTGCTGAAGGACGATTAAATACAATTTATACGGAACATAAAAAAGCTGCAGATTGCTCTGCAGCTTTTTGTGTTGTCTGAGGTTTTGCTACGCTTTTTTAAGTTTCAGTTTGAGAGACGGCTTGCCTGCGGGAACAGGGACTTTTTCGGCGCTTGTTCTCTGACGGTCGGCTTCAGCCTTTTTGGCGTCAGTGTAGAGAACCTGGAAGCTCTTTGAACCGTCACGGTAAACGGTTATGCCTTTGCAGCCTTCTTTCCACGCAAGCACGTAGCTGTCAAGAACGTCCTGTACCGTGGCGCCGTTGACGAGATTTATCGTTTTTGAAACCGCAAGGTCAACATGCTTCTGGAATATTCCCTGCATTTTGATGTGCCCCGAAGGAGCTACGTCGTGAGACGTGACGAAAACCTTTTTGAGTTCATCTTCCGAGAGGCCTTCGTTTATAGCTTCTTCATAGTAGCGGTTTTTCTGTTTCATTGAAACCTTTGTGCCGTCGGTAAGTGTACGGAGTCTTGTATGCTCGAGCGCGAAGAGCGGTTCTATGCCTGATGAAGCGTCCGCAAGCAGGGCTATTGTTCCCGTAGGCGCTATGCAGGTAAGAGTTGCATTTCTTCTGTTGAGATGCCTGAGGTCGGCAGGAATGCCTTTTTCAGCGCCGAGCGCTTCTGATACGCGTATCGCTTCTTCATGAATCGTGCCCATGATCTTATCGGCAAGATTGCGCGCTTCGTCGCTGTCGTAAGCAATGCGGAGCTGGAAGAGCGTATCTGCCCAGCCCATAATGCCCAAACCGATTTTGCGCGTTTTGCGTACTGATTCTGAAATCTCAGGAAGCGGATACTGGTTGACGTCGATAACGCTGTCAAGGAAGCGTGTCGCGACAGCCGTTACGCGGCGCAGCGCCGCATAATCAAAGGCGCCGTTTTTAACCATTTTGGCAAGGTTGATTGAACCGAGATTGCAGGCTTCGTTTGCATAAAGCGGCGATTCTCCGCACGGGTTTGTGCATTCAAGAGGACCAAGATTAGGCGTGGGATTGTCGCGGTTAATAGCATCCATAAAGAGAATCCCGGGGTCTCCCGTGCGCCATGCCGATTCGGCTATTTCCGCAAGCAGCGCGGCTTCTTCACCGTCAGGATTGGCTGTCGCTTTCTGCATGAACTCGTCTGACATGCCGACGGAAATGTTGAAATTTGTGATAACTCCGTCCGCGTCTTTGCAGTGTATAAATTTGCGGATGTCATGATGGTCTATGTTAAGAATGCCCATGTTTGCCCCGCGGCGCATTCCGCCCTGCTGAACCGTGTCAGTGGCTTTGTCAAAAAGGCTCATGAACGAAATGGGCCCCGAGGCGCGTCCGTTGGTGCTGTTAACTCTTGCGCCCTCATAGCGGAGTTTCGAGAAATTAAAGCCTGTGCCGCCGCCTGATTTGTGAATCAGCATCTGTTTGCGGAGAGCCTCGCAGATGCCGTCCATCGTGTCTTCAATGCCTATTACGAAGCAGGCGGCAAGCTGACCGTGAGGGGCAGGGCGTCCTGCATTCATAATGGTAGGACTGTTCGGAAGGAAGTTCAGCTGTGCCATCTCGTTATAATATTCATCGGCCCATTTTGTACGCAGCGTCTCAGTTTTTTCCGCGCCCGCAACATGATTGGCGATGCGCAGCAGCATCTGTTCAGCTGTTTCGGCAGGATTGCCGTCAGAATCTTTCCAATAGTACCTGTCCTTGAGAATGTCCTGCGCCGATTTTGAGAATGAGGGCTTGTAAAGCATTGCAGTTACCTACCTTTTCCATATATTAGACGTCTGCTGACCTGAATTCGGTGTTGTGCTGCGGTATGTACCGCACAGGAAATATATTAGCATAAATTTGGCGATCGAAACACTAAATATATGCACAACTTATTCACGCTGCACTATATATTGTGTGTTTTCTCTTGTGGATAATTTATGTGCCGGAATATCTCCTGTGTGATATTTACAGGAGTTTTGCCTGTGGAATAATATTCAGTGAAAATTGAGAACGCCGGTATTACAAAAAATTACAGTTTATTTTACCCATTCGTCTTTGCTTAACAATACAAGGACGGTGTAAAGTTCAAGACGTCCTAACAGCATACATGAGGAACAAACCCATTTTGACAACCGGCTGAGACCGGCAAAATTGCCGGAAGGTCCTACATCGCCGAATCCTGGCCCTATATTGCTGAGAGTTGCGGCAACCGAGCCGACAGATGTTCGCACATCATGCTCGCAGGCACAGATTATAAAAGCCGCGGCAGTAAAAATCAGCAGATACAGCACAATAAAAATTGCAGCCGATGCGGCAAAGCCGTTTTCCGCGGCCTGTTCTCCCATTCTTACAGGAATGACTGCATTAGGATGAACAAGCTTTTTGATTTCAACCTTAACAGCCTGCCATACAGCCTTGATACGGATACATTTTATACCGCCTGCCGTTGAACCCGCACAGCCGCCTGAAAGCATAAGCAGGAACATAACCAGCACAAGCGCGGGCGGCCATTTGTCAAAATCAGCCGTTGCAAAACCTGTAGTGGTTATGATACTTGTTACCTGGAATACTGCCTGTCTCAAAGCAGAGGAGAAAAGCTTGCAGCCGGCATCTTTCATAAGGAAAAATATAATGGCGGCTATCGCGCATAAAACAATTTTAACGTAAAAAATACACTCGGCATCCTTATAGGAATTCAAGTTTCTTTTGGAAAATGCCGCCAGGTGCAGGGAGAAATTAATTCCGCAGACAAACATTACTGCTGACAGCACGTATTCGATATACGGCGAAGAGTAATAGGCAATGCCTGCGGTTTTTGTTGAGAAACCGCCGGTAGAAACAGCTGAGAAGGAATGGCATACGGCATCAAGCACGCTCATTCCGCCAAGTTTAAGCAGAACGAAGCATATAACGGTTACTGCCATATAGACGTTCCACAGGCTTTTTGACATTGCGTTTATCGTAGGCGCTGTTTTTTGAAGAACAGGACCTGGAGATTCTGCTTTGAAAAGGTTGTTGACGCTGCCTCCGAGTATTGATGAAACGGCTATCGCAAGCACAACTATTCCCATGCCTCCAAGCCACTGTGTTTCTGCTCTCCATAACAATATGCTTCTCGGAAGCGGTTCCACAGCTTTAAATATGGTCGCGCCTGTAGTGGAGAATCCGGACATGGTTTCAAAAAACGCATCAGTGAAAGTACGGCAGCAGCCTGAGAAGAGAAACGGAAGGCTGCCAAAGACGGAAGCCACTATCCATGCCAGAGTTACGCAGGCGAAGGCTTCGCGGGTTTTAAGATCGGAGGCAGGCGCGTCCTTTGTATAGAAAAACGCAATCCATGCGCAGGCAGCGCAGAGCAACAGCGACCAGAGAAACGCGTGGGCGTCCTTTGTGCCGCAGCGTACAGCCAGCAGCCACGGGAAAATCATGGCAAAAGATATTATGCCGACTATAAGGGAAAGAAATTTTACTACAATTTTATATTTCATTACGGATTGACCCCGAGATGCTGAATCGCTTCAGGCATAATTTCCGACGAAGCAAACAGGTACACCTTGTCACCAGCTTTAATTTCGCTGCTTCCCGCTGGAATAAGCAGCTCGCTTCCGCGCTCGATAAGCCCTATTACGGAGCCGGAAGGCATGCTGAGCTGCTGCAGCGTTTTGCCTGCCGCAGGGGAGCCTTCTTCAATGTCAACTTCAACGGCTTCCGCATCGATCTCGTCAAACACCATAAGCATTCTTGAAGAGTCAGGGAAACGGACACTGCGGATAATCCCGTCTGCAAGCGCCTGATTCCTGTTTACGATTGCGTCAAGCGGGAGATGGTCTATCATGTCAAGATAGTTGGTTTTCTGCACAACTGAAATTGCTTTCAGCGCCCCAAGAGTTTTTCCGAGAACCGAAAGCATCAGGTTGGATTCGTCTCGTTCTGTTACCGAAATGACTGCCGCCCCGTTTCCTATGCCTTCTGATTCCAAGGTGGCTGCATCCGAGCCGTCAGAGTTTATAGTCAGGGCATATGGTACCTCTGCCGCGATTTTATCGCACTTTTCCTTGTCAGGGTCGAAAATTTTAATTTCCAGCTTCGGCCAGCGCGTATGTATACGCTTTGCAATCTGGCGGCCGAGATTGCTTCCGCCGTTGATAATTACGGTTTTCAGCGCTTTTTTGTGTTCAATATTGAAAATATCTTCAATTTTGCCGACCTGATTTCTGTAGCAGACCGTGTAGCAGAGATCACCCTGCTGAAGTTTGTCAAAAGCGCGCGGTACAAAACTCTCTTTGCCGCGTTTGATGCAAATGATAATGGTATTAAGCTCTGAATTCTGCTGTCTGAGCTCTGCAAGCGTTATATCGCATGCTTTGGAGCCTTCGTTCACCTTGAAAAGATAAACGCCTGCTTTGCCTTCAGCCAGTTCTGTTGCTCTGCTTGCCCCGCGGATTTCAAGCAGAGTCTCAATTTCTTTTGCAACGGAGCGTTCTGTTGAAATCATCAGATCAATGCCGAGGCTTCTTGCCCAGTTGTCCGTGTCCGTGAATTCAAGCCCCTTTGTACGCGCGATAACATGCTTTACGCCCATTTGTTTTGCAATCAGACACGCCATAAGGTTGACTTCGTCTTTGTTTGTACAGGCAATCAGCATCTGGGCTTTGTCGCTGTTGTCAGTAATTCCTGCCTGCGCCAAAACAGAGGGGCTTGCCCCGTTTCCCCTTATCGCCTGAACGTTAAGGTCAGCATCGACACGCGCTGCCTTGTCCTTGTCTTCTTCTACAACTACAATGTCGTGTCCGTCCTCTGAAAGGTTTTTTGCTACGCTGTAGCCTACCTCTCCGGCTCCGACAAGCACTATACGCATGAGGGTCACTCCTTTTTGGAGAATTAGCTTGAACCGTAATTTTACTCCTTTTTATATAAAAAGTCAGCAGTTGCGCCATTTTTGCCGGTTTTGTGTATAATAATCGCGGAGGCGGTCGGTAAATGGCTGAAACGGCATACGTCTACATATTGAGATGTTCGGACGGCACTCTCTATACAGGCTGGACAAACGACCTTGAAAAGCGTCTTGCCGCGCATAATGCGGGAACGGCGTCAAAATACACGCGCTCAAAACGCCCGGTCGAAATGCTGTGGCATGAGACGTGCAGCAGCAAAGCGGAAGCGCTCAGAAGGGAAGCAGAGATAAAAAAATTCTCCCGTTCTGAAAAATTAAGATTAATCTCCCAAAAATAAACCGCCCATCGGGCGGTTTATTTTTGAAACTGCGAAAACTAAATTCCTCTGTGTATAGTGTCGTCCCTGCCTGCGCCTACGCCTATCAGAACAACTGGAACTCCTGTTTTTTCTTCAATATATTTTACGTAAGCCTGTGCCGTTTCGGGAAGCTCTTCAAAACTGCGGCAGCCTGAAATGTCTTCAGTCCAGCCGGGCAGCTCTTCATAAACCGGGCGCGCCTTTGAAAGATCTGCAACGCTGCTCGGGAAATGCGTGTAAATTTTTCCGTCAACGTCGTAGGCCGTGCAGATCTTGATTTTGTCAAAGCCTGTAAGCACGTCAAGCTTTGTCAGCGCAAAGCCGTCAAGACCGTTAATTTTTGCCGCATAATCGGCTATTACAAGGTCACACCAGCCGCAGCGACGCGGTCTGCCTGTTGTGGCGCCGAATTCTCCGCCTGTCTGACGCAGCGTTTCGCCGTCGTCTCCGAAATCTTCCGTTGGGAAAGGACCTGCTCCCACACGGGTACAGTATGCTTTCATTACGCCGAAAACCTTTTTGATTCTGTTAGGTCCTAAGCCGCTTCCAGTGCAGGCGCCGCCTGCCGTTGTGCTTGAACTTGTTACGAACGGATAAGTGCCGTGGTCTATATCAAGCAGCGTTGCCTGGGCGCCTTCAAAAAGAATATTCCTTCCGTTTCTGTCAAGCTCCGACAGGGCTTCGTAAGTGTCTCCGAGCATGGGTTTAAGCCTTTCTCCCCATGCAAGAGCCTGCTTGTAAAGCGTATCAAAATCAACTGCCGTTCCGCCGTAGACCTTGGTAATAATCTCGTTTTTCAGCCTGAGATTCAGTTCGAGCTTCTCTTTAAGCACTTCTGGATTTATCAAATCTTCAGCGCGGATGCCCATGCGCTGAATTTTGTCGGTGTAGCAGGGGCCTATGCCGCGGCCTGTGGTTCCAATTTTTTGTCCGTCTGAAAGAAAAGCCTCGTTAAGCCCGTCAAGCAGTTTGTGATACGGCATAACAATATGCGCCGCATTGCTGACGATAAGCTTCGACATCTTTTTGCCGCGTGCCGCAAGTTCGTCTATCTCTGCAAAAAGCTGTTCGGGATCCACTACGACTCCGTTGCCTATTATGCAGACCTTGTCCTGATAAAGTATTCCGGAAGGAAGAAGATGGAAAACAAACTTTTCATTGCCCACAACGACGGTATGTCCGGCGTTTGCCCCGCCCTGATAGCGTACTACGGCGTCAGAATTGGCTGCAAGCGTGTCAACGCAGCGGCCTTTTCCTTCGTCGCCCCACTGTACTCCTACTACGGCGTATACACTCATAGTCATCACTCACTTTACATCGGGCAGCTTTCTGAAGCCGCCTCTTTCCAAACAGTATTCTACAACCATAATTTTATTTTTCAACTCTTATTTGCAGCTGAATGTAAGGTTATCGGATTTTTTGTCTGAAATTTGTCTGAAAATTGGATTTTAATGTATAATTGCTTCAGACGCTGCAATTAACAAAACAGTACAGCAGACGGAGGTTTGTGCCATGTGCGGAATTATGGGTTACATAGGCGATCAGGAGCCGACAAAAATCATTCTGGACGGTCTGGCGAAGCATGAATACCGCGGCTACGATTCAGCGGGAATAGCCGTTATAAATCAGGGCAAAATTGAAGAAATAAGAACGGTCGGCCGTGTCAAAAACCTTGCCGAACGTGTTGCCGAAGCAGGACTGCGCGGCGAATTCGGAATAGGGCACACGCGCTGGGCAACGCACGGCGGCGTTACCGAAAACAACGCCCATCCGCACGTTTCAAACGATAACCGCGTTGTTATAGTTCACAACGGCATAATAGAAAACGCCCGCGAAATACGCGACGAGCTGGAAGCCGAAGGAGTCTGCTTCCACAGCGAAACAGACACGGAATCCGCAGTTCAGTATCTCGGATACGTATACGACGGCAATCCGAAAGAGGCAATCGTAAAGCTGACGGGAAGAATACGCGGCGCCTTTGCCCTTGTCATAATGTTCGTTGACAAAAAAGAAATCTGGGTGTGCCGCAAAGGCTCTCCGCTTGTTGTGGGTCATGCCGGAAACGCAGGCTTCTGCGCGTCGGACGCAACTGCTCTGCTTGAATTTACTCACGACGTATGGTTTATGGACGACGACGAAATGGCAAGGATAACCCCTGAAGGCTGCGAATTCTTTGATTTTGCGGGCAGACCTCATGCGAAAGAAACGATGCACCTTGACTGGAACGCGGCAATGACGAACAGGGGCTCCTATCCGCACTTTATGCTCAAGGAAATCCACGAACAGCCTGACGTAATGACTCATACACTGCTCGGCCGCGTCGCGTCGGGAAAGATTGACCTTTCCTCAGAGCTGCCGTGGACAGCGGAAGATGTCAAAAAATTCCGCAAAATACATTTTGTCGCCTGCGGTACAAGCTACTACGCGACAATGACCGCGGCGCAGATATGGGAAACCTTCGGCAGCTTTGAAAACCGCTGCGAGGTTGCGTCGGAATACCGTTACAGAAACATTCCGGCGGACGAAAACACGCTCTGCATATTCGTTTCGCAGTCGGGCGAAACGGCGGACACGCTTCACGCTGCAAGGCTTGCCAAGTCAAAAGGCGCAGAATGTCTTGTAATAACCAACGTGCGCGGTTCCACAATCCACCGCGAGGTGGGCAACGCGCTCATAACCCCCGCAGGTCCTGAAATAGGCGTTGCAGCCACCAAAACGTTCACGGCGCAGATAACGGTTCTTGTCCTGCTCGGCATGTATCTTGCAAAGCTTAAAGGCGAACTTTCTCCTGAAACTGAAACGCGCCTTGCCGCAGCACTGATGGACATTCCTGCAAAGCTTGCCGAAATTCTGAAACAGGAACATGACATAGAGCATATTGCAAGAGAATTTGCAGACGCCAGAGGCTTCTTCTTCCTCGGACGCACGCTTTCCTATCCGCCGGCGCTTGAAGGAGCGCTCAAACTCAAAGAAATATCCTACATGCACGCGGAAGCCTATCCGGCAGGCGAAATGAAACACGGGCCCATTGCGCTGCTTGACAAGGAACTTCCCGTAGTTGCTCTCATTCCGAAAAACGACATGTGGGAAAAAACAATCTCGAATATTGAAGAGTCCATGGCCCGCAAATCGCCGGTAATAGCGATAGCTACGGAGGGCGATCAGGCGATTCTGCAGTACACGCGTTCGGTAATATACACGCCTGTAACGGAGCCAGAGCTTTATCCGTTCCTTCAGGTAATACCCCTGCAGCTTTTCGCGTACTACGTCGCGCGGCAGAGAGGCTGCGACATAGACATGCCGAGAAACCTGGCAAAATCGGTTACAGTCGAATAAAAACAAACCGCCGGCATTTCGGCGGTTTAACTTTCAAAAACGGAGTAAGAAAATGATATTTGACACAACGAATATATTATTGCCGAATAAAGACGCTGACCTGCAAAAATGGGCTGTAATTGCCTGTGACCAGTACACAAGCCAGCCTGAATACTGGAAAGAAGTTGAAAGCCTTGTTGGTGACGCGCCCTCAGCGCTGAAACTCACGCTGCCTGAGATATATCTCGGCGAAGCGGAGAAGTTAACGGAAGAAATCAACGAAAACATGAAAAAATATCTTGCGGACGGGACTCTGACGGAAGCTGTCAAAAACGGCTTCATTTACGTTGAGCGTCAGACGTCCGCTGGAGTTTTGCCGGGCTTGCTCGGCGCTCTTGACCTTGAAGAATACGATTTCAGGGAAGGGACAAAGCCGAAGGTGCGTGCAACGGAAGATACAATACTTTCGCGCATACCGCCGCGCGAAAAGATACGCGAAAACGCCGTGCTTGAACTGCCGCACGTCCTGCTTCTGCTTGACGACGCGGAAAAACAGCTGATAGAACCGCTGGCCGCGCAGAAAAACAGCTTCAGAAAACTGTACGATTTCGACCTTATGCAGAACGGCGGACACGTCGCAGGCTGGGCAGTTGAAGGGGAAGCGGCGGAAAAACTGCGCGGACAGCTTGCGGAGCTTGAAGAAAAAGCCGGAGAAATATTTTTGGCAACAGGCGACGGCAACCACTCCGTTGCAACGGCGAAAAGCTGCTGGGAAAAGTTAAAAGCAGGGCTGTCTCCCAAAGAAATTGAAAATCATCCCGCGCGCAGAATGCTTGCGGAAATAGTGAACCTTCATTCTGACGCCATTGTATTTCAGCCCATACACCGCGTGCTTTTCGGAATAAAAGAAGATATAGTCGAAGCCTTTGAACGCTGGCTTGAACTGAACGGTATGTCGCTCATGGAAGGCAGCGAAATAACCTTTACGTTTGCAAACGGAGGGGAAGAAGAATTTGCGATTGACGGACGCGGCAAACTTATGCCGCTGGCAGTTATGCAGAAATGGCTGGACAAATACGTTGCCAAAAACAAATATCTCTCGCTTGACTACGTGCACGGCAGGGCAAACGTTGACAAAATCGTCAGCGAAAGCGGGGCAGTCGGGATTATTTTCAACGCAATGGACAAAGCCGGTTTCTTTCCGGCAATAAAAGCAGGTGGCGCACTGCCGAAAAAAACTTTCTCAATAGGAAATGCCGATGACAAACGCTTCTACCTTGAAGCAAGGAAAATAAGATAAGCCAACGAAAATGTAAAGTGTATAGTGTAAAGTATAAAATGCTGAGTACTGTGCTTTGTCTTTGTAAACAAAAAACCTGCTTGTGCTGTTTGCGGCACAAGCAGGTTTTTATAATTGGTAATTTTACTTTGACATTGCGACAGCTGTTGCGATGGACAGGAATTTCGTTTCAGCGGAATCGGCGCGGCTTGTGAGAATAACAGGTTTCTTTGTGCCGAGAATAATGCCTGCCGTTTTGTTTTCCGAGAAATAAACTATTGATTTGAACAGCGCGTTGCCGCAGTCAATATCGTCAACGAGCAGAACGTCTGCCTTGCCCGCTACCTCGCCTGTAATGCCCTTGTGCTTTGCAGATTCTTCGGAAACGGCATTGTCAAGAGCAAAAGGTCCGTCGAGCAGACAGCCTTTAATCTGTCCGCGTCTGTTCATCTGGGCGAGTGCGGCGGCGTCGAGCGTTGACTGCATCTTAGGATTTACGACCTCAACTGCTGCGAGGCAGGCAATCTTAGGCATCTCGATTCCGAAAGCGTGGCAAAGCTCCGTAACGTTCTTTGCAATGCCGATCTTGTCCGCAAGCTCCGGATAGGTGTTGAAAACACCGTCGGTAACGAAAATAAGCCTGTCCCAGCCCTTGATTTCGTGAATGTAGGAATGGGAAAGCACGCGCTTGCCTGAACGGAGGCCGATTTCCTTGTCGAGCACCGCGCGGAGGAAATCGCTTGACTCAAGCATACCCTTCATCATAATGTCAGCCTTGCCGGAAGAAACCATTTCAACAGTCATTAAAGCTGTTTTGGCGGGACCGTTTTTGCAGTCGGCAACCTCGTAATTTGCAAGGTCGATTCCGGCTTTTGCCGCTTCTTCGGCGATTTTGTCCGCATTTCCGACGAGAATTGCGTCAACAATGCCCTCGCTGCGTGCGCGTTCTACGGCTTCGAGTACAACGTGGTCTTCCGCGCAGGCGACTGCGACCTTCTTGGGACCTATTTCCTTTGCGTATTCAACAAGCTTGTCAAGGGTGCGAATCTGTTCCATAAACGACACTTCCTTTTTAGTAATAACTGCTGCCGTCAAAAATTATACAACAATCTGGGTATTCTGCCAGCCGTTTTTTGAATTATAATAACGGCGGGTGATTTACATGGCAAAACAGATCAAGACGAACGCCACAAGAATACTTGAAACGAAAAAAATACCGTTTGAACTGCTTGAATATGACATAGATATGGAACTGCTCTCTGCGGAAGACGCGGCGGCAAAAACGGGCATACCTGAGGAACGCACCTTCAAAACGCTCTGCGCGCGCGGCGACAAACACGGCATACTGCTTGCCTGCCTTCCTGCGGGGCGAGAACTTGACTTCAAAGCTCTTGCAGCTGTCAGCGGCAACAAAAGCACGGAGCTTGTCCCGCTCAAAGAAGTAACGCCGCTTACGGGCTACGTCCGCGGAGGCTGTTCGCCGATAGGCACAAAGAAAAAATATCCCGTCTATATTGACGCGTCGGCGCTTGCGTTTGACTATATCACGATAAACGCGGGGCACAGAGGCATACTCTTCAAAATGTCGCCGCATGACCTCGTGAAAGCCACAGACGCCGTGACTGCTGACATACTGCGCTGATACGCAATAAATACTACTTTTTTTTCAGTATTTATACTGAGGTCAAAAATTTAATACAGGGTACAATGTACCCACCGTTACAGAAATTCTATCCAACAAAGGAGTGCATCAGTATGGAACAGAGATTTTACAAATGCGAACGCTGCGGACAGATTATCGCTATCGTCAAAAACACGGACATACCCGTATTCTGCTGCGGGGAAGAAATGAAAGAGCTTATGCCGGGAACAACAGACGCCGCAGTTGAAAAACACGTTCCGGTCTATGAAATCAAAGACGGCAAAGTGCTTGTAACAGTCGGAAGCATCGAACATCCCGCAACTGAAGAGCATCACATTGAATGGATATCAATCCAGACAAAACAGGGTAACCAGAGAAAAGAACTTGCCGCAGGACAGGCGCCGAAAGCGTGCTTTGCGCTCTGCGAAGGAGACGAAGTGCAGGCAGTCTTTGCCTACTGCAACCTCCACGGACTCTGGAAAGCGTAACAATTTAGTTCAAAATGTAATAACAAGATAGGGAACTGCATTGCAGTTCCCTTTCTTAATGCCGCACATAATAAATACACAAAACAAAAAACAGGAACCCTTGTAAGGGTTCCTGTTTAGTCAGACAAAATTTATTGGAGGTAGAATATTATTACAACCCATTGTTTGCAACTTGCTTTATTGCAGGCTGGCGACTATAATCATTATAGAATTGCGACGTTGCGTCGTAAATCTATAATAGGGAGTGGCGCCAATGATACTTAGACCCCGCTATTTAGAGCAGTTAAAGGACTATATGTGGGATGGACAAATTAAGGTTATTACCGGTATTCGCCGTTGCGGAAAATCTGTGCTTTTGTTTGAACTTTTTTACAATTATCTGCTTGATACCGGTGTACAACCGAAAAACATTATCCGGCTTGAGCTTGACAAGCGCAGGGATGCAAAATACAGAAATCCTGTACAGCTGGCAGGGTATATAGAAACTATACTGAACGGCAGTACGGAGAAGTATTATCTCTTCATTGATGAAATTCAGTTCTGCTATGAAGTGCCTGACGCAGACAATCCTGGGCACAGTATAACCGTCTATGACATGCTGAATGAGTTGAAAGGCTGGTCAAATCTCGACGTGTACGTAACAGGAAGCAATTCCAAAATGCTATCGCATGATATTGCGACAGAATTTCGCGGCAGGGCATCGCAAATACAAGTATGGCCGCTTTCGTTTTCGGAATATCACAACTATATCGGCGGAGACAGACGCGACAATTTTGACACGTATATGGTCTACGGAGGAATGCCGTACCTGTTTAACCTGAAAAATGAACGGCAGCGCGCAGATTATTTGAAAAGACTTTTCGCGGAAGTCTACATAAAAGATATTGTAGAGAGAAAACATATCCGGCACAGAGATTTGCTTGAAGATATTCTTAATTTGCTGAGTTCTTCAGTCGGTTCTCTCACCAATCCGGCAAATATTACAAACACCCTGAGAAGCATCCGCAAAACAGCGGTCAACGCTTCTACAGCAAGCGATTATCTGCGGTATATTCAGGAAGCTTTCCTTATTACGGAAGCCAAACGTTACGACATAAAAGGCAAGCGATATATGGATACTCCATGCAAATATTATTACACTGACCTCGGGCTCAGAAATGCTCGGCTGAATTTCAGACAAATTGATCCCGGGCATATCATGGAAAACATAATATTCAACGAGTTACTTGCACGCGGATATTCTGTAGATGTCGGAATAGTGACAGACAGAAGACACGGGCAAAACGCGCAGAAAGAAATAGATTTTATCGTCAACCGCGGCGACAAACGGGTATATATTCAATCTGCGTATGAGCTCAACTCGTCTGAAAAAGAAAACACAGAACTTGACTCACTCAAACTTACAAAAGATTTCTTCGGAAAAATTATCATACAGCGCGATTTGCCGCGTGCTTACACGGATGAGAACGGAATTCTGCACTGCAGCGTAACAGAATTTCTGTTGAACGAAGATATATGTAATCTATAACCGCCATTAAATACCATATGTTAATACCACACAAAAAAACAGGAACTCTGTTAGAGGGTTCCTGTTTGGTCAGACAAAATTTATTTGCGAAATTTTCCCTGTCTTCAAGCGATAATAACTGACAACTGCTCCTCATGCGGATTAACAGACGCAAATCCGCAAAAAGGTACAGTAAACACAGCCCTTTTGGGCGAGTACGTTAAAACAAACGACGAACTAAGAACGACAAACGAAGAACAATTTAGAAAGGCATTATTACGCATTTCAACAGTTCCAACGTTCTTCGTTCTGCGTCTCGTGCCCTGTAGGGTATCTTCGTTCATCAAACTCCGGATTACTTCTTACTGGGAGCACCGTTCATTTTCCTCCGAAGCCGCAGGGCTCTTGCTTTCCCTGCCTTTCTAACGTCAGCATTGGTCTCGCGTATAAGCCCTGAAGCCCGCACCGCACCGCGGAGCGTTACCGAAGAACTTCAGTGCTTTGGCCTTAATGGCAGCGGACTTACCGACGCTGAAAGCCGCATCACGTAATGCGTGAGAGA
>JAGHTZ010000076.1 GCA_018065065.1 Candidatus Equadaptatus faecalis
CGCAGCACTCGGCGCGAAAACCGACAAACTCGACAAACGCGTAACGAAGCTCGAAAAAGGCATCGGCAGCTGGCAGATCAGCGGACGCTTCAAATTTGACGTTACCATGACAGGCGGCGACAATGATGCTGGTTCTGCATGGACAAAAGAACGCGGCAAGTATGAATTCACGAAAGACGTTGCGCGTCTCTTCTTCCGCCGCCAGATCACGGAAGACACCTATTTCGACTCACAGTTCCGCGTTGGTTCAGACTGGGCTGGAAGCATTAAAACAGTAGATAAAATTTCACCGAAAGGCAAACAGGAAAAAATCGATGCAGACGGTCGCGGCGACACGCACGCATTCTCAATGCGCAAATTCTATGTCGGCACAAAGCTTCCGTTCTGGGGACTTCAGCTTAAAATCGGACGTACACAGTTCGACTGGGAAGGCATGTATGACCTCTATGATACCAACGCACTCATGGGCGACTGGCGTTATGACGGTTTCTGGTTCACCAAAAAATGGAGCAAGGTCCAGTTTGACGGTGTAATCGGACGCAACCAGTCAGGCGCACCGCGTTCATATGTTGCAGAGGGGTTCGGCAACGGTAAAAACTTCCTCTATGCGGCAAACCTCAAATGGACGCCGACAGACAAAATCACACTTGGTGCAATGGGTTACTGGCAGCAGGGTGACGGTGCCGAAGCTTCAGCCTCAGGAAAGTCAATTGACAACATGCAGACCTACGGTCTCACAGCCGGATACAAGTTCACCGATGGTATAGCCCTCAAAGGAATCTACTACTGGCAGAAACTCAGCAACGGTACAACACTTGATGGTATTAAGATTGAAGACAGCCAGTATGCATGGAAAGCCATCCTTGACGTCAAACAGAGCGTTCTTAAGTTCACAGATCTCTGGGTTGAATATTCACAGATGAAGAATGCATTCGGCGGCGACAACGGCGCAGGCGATGACAACTACTGCTACTCACTCGGCGGCAAATCAGGCGAACCTTCAGTTTACTGGGTACGTCCGATTAACAACGAAGTTACCAAAACATGGTACATCAGAGCAGAGCAGAAATGGAACAAGAAATGGAGCACATTCCTCCGCTTCACGTTTGCTGACTTCGGTACAGATGGCGTTGACAACGCAAAAGAATGGGGACTCGGCGTTAAATACAAACTTAACCCTGCAATCACATTCATGCTCGCCTATGACTCACTTGATTACGGTGACAATGTCTACAGTGGTACAACATGCCACGGTGGTAGCCAGCATGGCAAAGACAACGTCATCTTCTTCCAGACCGACGTCAAGTTCTAATTTAGGTTAAACTAACTTAGAAAACTTTGTCTAACTAAACAGGAACCCTTACGGGGGTTCCTGTTTTTTTGTGGTTGACGATTTGTTTTTCAATGTTATAATTACAAACGTAAGCAACACAACGTGATGAGTCTTTCATAGCTACACAGAAGAGCCTCCGAGTGCGATCGGAGGCTCTTTGTTAGGCTGGCTGCCGCCTATTTGTGTCTGTCCAGCCATTTGCAAATGTAGAATGCGACTACACTTGCCATGACAGATACGAGAAACGTGACGAGTCTTGTCTTCATAGCTACACCTCCTTTCTGCTGCCAGAATAGGAGTGCGACAACTGTTAAATTATACTGTCAAATTCCGATTTAGGATAACTATTCGAAAAGATTGCATATATATGCAGAGTTTTTGAACAGGAGTGGCTAGAAAAAAAGAAACCCTTTATGGTTCTTGATTATCTCTTCCCGCAGTTGACAATGTTTATTTAGTTTTTCAGCGCCGTAATCGGTATAACGCAAACTCCGTCTTCGCGTTGATGGGCAAAGTTTGATGTTCCCGTGATAACACCAAGAACTGCGGGAAGTTTGCCGCCTTCTTCTGAAATCTTGTTTTTGAGTTTAATCAGCTGTTTGGCAGCAACGTCTGTCTGGTGCGCTCCCAGTTTGATTTCAAAGGCACACCAGTTACCGTCTTCAAGCTCTATAACGGCATCTATTTCATTGTCTGCATAGTCTCTGTAATGATACAAATTTGCTCCCATGCTTTCGGCATATATTCGAAGGTCTCTTTCGCAAAGCGCTTCAAACAAAAAGCCGAAAGTTTTCAGGTCGTTTATGAGTCCTGAAACTGTGCTTTTCAGCAGGCACGCGGCAAGCGAAGGGTCGCAGAAGTGTCTCTTTTCTGCCTGTTTAATGCGTACAGATGAGCGAATGTTTGTTGAAAACGGCTGCTGGTTGTCGGTAATAAAAAGTCGTTTGAATACGTCAAGATAACCGGCAAGAGTCTTGGCGTCAACCGTTGCGGTCTCATTTTCCGAGATGTCGTCACACAATTTGCGAATTGAAACTGTTGTGGACTCGTTTCTCGCAAGCGACCTCAGCAAAAGCTCCATTTTGCGTACATTGTGGTTGATTTCATCAAGTTTGTAGATGTCTTCGTCAAGAACAGCCTGCAAATATTTTTCGGGAATCAGCTTTGCTTTGGAAAAAGGCAGCGTTACGGAAGCAGGCCAGCCGCCGCATATTATATATTCCGCAAGCTGCTCAAGCGAACTGTCTGTGACTGCCCCGGGCTTTATCTCTCTGCCTTCGCAAACGTCTTTCAGCGATACTTCCCCCGTAGATTTTCCTGCTTCGTACAGCGACATAGTGTGCATTGAAATTTTCGCTATTCTTCCGGCACCGCTGTGAAGTATGCCCTTGTGCACAGGTGTTGACGAGCCTGTCAGAATGAATTGTCCCGTGTCAGCCCGTTTATCTACCTCCATGCGGACAGCGTCCCAAAGCTGCGGATATTCCTGCCATTCGTCAATAAGCCTTGGCGTTCCGCCCTGCAGCGCATAATCCAAAGAATAGTTGACAAGCTGCCTGTTTCTGAAATTGTTGGCAGGGTCAGCAAGGTAAAACGCGCTTTTTGAATGGTGTGCGGAAGTCCACGTTTTGCCGCACCATTTTGGCCCTTCTATACAGACAGCGCCAAACGCATTAAGATAGTTTTCTACTCTGTCATCAATTATTCTGGGCAGATAAGCTGCGTTAGCCATCCGGAACCCTCCTCACATATAAATACTATTACCTCATATTCGGCAAATCTATTGTATCATATTTATAAAAAATATTACCTCATATTTAAGACAATTTTATGCAAAATTCACTTGCAATTTGCGGCGCATTCAAAGGTGCCCAGCAGGCAACGCGTTATGAAGTAGCGGCAATGGTCGCCCGCGCGGTCGCGGCAGGCGATGCGA
>JAGHTZ010000077.1 GCA_018065065.1 Candidatus Equadaptatus faecalis
CGCAGACCTCGGCAGGTCATACAACTGTTTCAGAAAAGCCATGCCCGACGAAAAATCGTCAACCCCCTCTATTTAAATATCTTGAAAAAAGACAAAAAAATGGAAACCTCTGTCCTTGCGAAGCCTTGCGGCGTCTGCGTTTTCCCAAGATACTTAAATAGAGGAAGTTGCAGCGTTTTTTGAATAGCGGGTTACGGACGAAAAATCCGTTAAAAGTTCCAAAAGTGCAGTATTTACAACAGTTAATCGCGATTTGTCCGTTAGTCCTCGCTCAAAAATTAACAAGTCCTCCCACTCTTAAAGGGGTCTTTTCAGAGCCCAAAAAACAACCCTGCTCTGAAAAAAAATCGGGATTTTTTTTGCGGCGTTTTGCAAGAAAATGCGTAAAGCCTTGTAAATACCGAGCAAAACGATGTTTTGCAAATTGCGGACCGAAAAAACGAAAAAATTGCATGCAAAAAGTGTCGCAAAAAATACGATAAAGGATATTTTGGTACTTTAATTTTATAAAAAAATATGTATAATAGTGTCCATGCAGTAGTTATACTGCAAAATATCGAAAGGGGAGAGTTCCTTGAAGAAAACACTCAAAGCAGCAGCCCTCGCAATGGCATTTGCACTCGCATTTGCAGCGATCGCTCAGGCAGCAGTAGTACCCGTCAAGAGCCCGAACTGGGAGCCGAACACGAAAAAAGCAATCAACGACATGTTTGCTATGTACGGCAAAGACAGCAAAGGCTACGATGCAACGTGCAAACCGTATGCAACGTTCGACTTTGACAACTCAACGTCAATCCTCGACGTTGAAGAGCAGCTTGCAATCTATCAGCTCGAAAAACTTCGTTTTGCATTCCGTCCTGATGAAGTTGTAGACGTTATCTGCGAAGGTATTCCTGATGTCAACAAAGACCTTGGCGACGATTACAACCACGCCACAGTTCTTAAACTTGCACAGGACTGCCAGAAAGCCTACACGAAGCTCTTTATGAAAGGTTACGTTGCAGCTGACAGCAGCAAAGAAGCCAAACAGGCCGAATGGATGGCAACAGCAGACTGGAAAGAATTTGCCACGAAGATGCGTTTCCTCTATGATGCAATCGGTGACAACTTCGATGTTTCAGTATCATATCCTTGGATCACCTACTGGTTCACAGGCATGACCCCTGCACAGATTCAGAGACTTGCGACAGAATCACACGTCTACTACACGCAGAAATCACGCGCAGACGCGAAATTCTGGCAGAAAGTTGTCTGGGAATCACCGAAAGGCTACAAATCAAAAGCCGGACAGGTTAAAATTAAATTCAACCAGGGTATCAACGTTTCACCGGAACTTGCTGAACTCTATCAGTGCCTCAAAGCAAACGGCATTGACGTTTGGATTTGCTCAGCTTCCTATATCGACGTTATTATCCCGTGCGCAACGCTTGACATCTTTGGTCTTAAAGGTGCAGTCACAGGCGTAACGGCCATGACGAACATCTACAAAGACGGCGTTATGACGCACAAATATGACTATGATTTCCATGCCCAGACACAGGGTATCGGTAAATCACTCACAATCGAAAAAATCATTGCCCCGCGTTACAAAGGACATGGCCCGATCCTCGTCTGCTGCGACTCACAGGGTGACTTCAACTTCTGCTCAGAATGGAAAGACACCAAAGTCGTAGTCTGCCTTAACAGACAGCGCAAAGACGACGCAGGTCTCTTCGCGGCAGCAGCAATTTGGCAGAACGAAAACAATATCGACCTCGCCAAAGCAGTTGCCATGGGCGATGCACGCTTCTGCCTCCAGGGCCGCAACGAAAACGGCGGTTACCTCTGGCCGGAAACAGCCTGCCATCTCCTCGCGAAAGGCAAAGGCGTTCTCCACAAAAAAGCAGAAGGCTGGCTTGATCAGCTCCGCGCCGGAACGTCAATCAAAGACCTTATCAACAACAACTCAAAACTCAAAGGCAAACCGGATCAGTTCGTCGGTTACAAAGTCCGTTAGTTTTAAGTTAAACTAAGGCTTTAAGAGGAACCCGCAGGGGTTCCTCTTTTTATTGTTTCGTCTGCCGGATAAAGCTTGCTTGCCTATTGTACCAAGAGAGGGCAACGGCTTAGTGCTTGGCTTTGTAAAAAAGATTACTTTCGCTGTTAAATTCTATTGGGATAAATATCTTGTTACGGTGTGCCTATTGTGTACAAAAAAACGGACTGCATTAGGCAGCCCGTTTTTTATGTTTAAATTTGTTTGTTATGCTATTGCTTTTTTAAGTGCTTCAAGGAATTTTACGCAGTCGTCAGGATAAATTTCTCCCATGTTTGCGACCTGGAACATTCCCTGTGCTTCGAACGCGCCTTTGCCTTTATAGACGGTGTAGCCTGCATCTCCCAAATCAGAGATGAATTTGTCAAGGCTCTTGCCTTCCGGAAGGAATACTGACGTAACTGTATTGGACATGTATTTGTTTTCAAGAAGGAAACGAAGTCCCATTTCTTTCATTCCGTCGCGGAGTATTTTGGCACATTTCTGATAACGCTCGATTCTTCCGGCGAGTGTTTCATCTTCAATGATGTTTGTGAGAGCAACGTTGAGTGCCCAAAAAAGCGTTACGTTCGGCGTGTTCGGCGTCTGCGATTTTGCCTTTGCTATCGCGTAATGTTTGCCGAGGTTGAGATAAACGTTCTTTCCCATTTCAGGCGTGATCTGTTTGAGAACGTCTTCTTTGGCGCAGATGTATGCCGAGCCTGGGAAAGCGCCGACGCATTTTCCGCCGACAGATGACGTAAAGGTTATGTTGTTTTTCACGACGTCAATGTTCTGCCCGCCGGCTGCCGAAACAGTGTCAACGTAGAACCATTTGCCGTATTTTGCGCAGAGCTGTCCGACTTCATAGACAGGATTGACCATGCAGGTTGAGGTTTCGTGGAAAACCATGGCTACAACCTTGACTTCGGGATTTGCTTTGAGAGCTTCCTCAACTTTTGCGAGATCAGGGTATTCTGCCCATGCGAACTCGCAGTCGATTGTAGGAACGGCGTATTTGTCGAGAATTTCTTTGAGACGGTTGCCGAATTCACCGTTGCGGATAAGAAGTGCCTTTTCACCTGCTTTAAAGCAGCTGGAAAGCACTGTTTCGTTTGCCGACGTTCCGGAGCCGGAAACTATTACCGAGTAATAACTGTCATCCGCGTTGAACAGTTTAAGAATTTTTGCCTGAGTATCTCTGAACATTTCTTCAAATTCAGGGCTGCGATGGCAGATATCATAGTGGAGAAGCGACTGACGGACGTTGTCCTTTACCATTACAGGACCCGGGCTGAAAAGCATTGTTTTTGACATGGTGTTTCTCTCCTTTATTTGATTTTGTCCCTGTGCATCATGAAATTTCCGTGCGTACGCAGGTGTTAAAAACTAATTTTCGATCCAGTTCTTTGCTCTTTCTACTGCTCTGTGCCAGTTGTACATGAGACTGTCGCGTTCATCCTGGCTCATGTGCGGTTCAATGTGGCGGGCAAGCTCCCAATGGCTTGGAATTTCGTCAATTGATTTGAAATCGCCGATGCCGAGAGCTGACATGTAAGCGGCTCCAAGTGCCGTGGTCTCGTTGATTTTCGGAAGGTCAATTGGAATACCGAGTATGTCAGCCTGAAACTGCATCAGGAAGTTGTTTACGGTTGCACCGCCATCGCAGCGCATGACAGTAATGGGGACCTTCGAGTCTTTTTCCATGACGTCAAGAATGTCTTTAACCTGATATGCGGTTGATTCCAGCGTTGCGCGGACGATGTGTTCGCGCGTTGTCCCGCCTGTGATTCCCACCATTGTTCCGCGTGCGTAGGAATCCCAGTGCGGTGCGGCGAGACCTGTAAAGGCAGGAACAAAGAATACTCCGCCGGTATCTTTGATGCTTGTTGCCATAGCTTCGGTTTCTGACGCGCTGTTAATAATTTTAAGTCCGTCTCTTAACCACTGCGTAGCAGCTCCTGTGATGTAAACGCCGCCGTCAAGCGCAAAGGTAAGCTTGCCGTCGAGCTGCCAGGCGACGGTGGTAACAATGCCGTTGGAGTACACCGGTTTGTCGCCTGTGTTCATAAACATGAAACAGCCTGTGCCGTAGGTCGTTTTAATTGTTCCCTGATTGAGGCATGCCTGACCGAAAAGCGCTGCCTGCTGGTCGTTGAGAATGCCTGAAATAGGAATGTCTGCGCCGCCGAAATCAAGCGGATCGGTGTGTCCGTATATCTGAGCACTGTTGCATATTGTTGGCAGTATTGATTTATCAATATCAAATAATGCCAAAACATCATCGTCCCACTGACCTGTGTGTATATTAAGAAGCATGGTGCGCGACGCTGTTGAGGCATCCGTAACGTGTACGCGGCCGTGAGTCATTTTCCAGACCATCCACGCGTCCATATTTCCTTCAAGAAGACGCCCCTGTTTAAGAAGAACTTTCGCTTCAGGCACGTTATCAAGAACCCATTTTATTTTTGTTGCTGAGAAATAGGCATCAGGATTGAGCCCCGTTCTTTCGCGGATCAGTTCCCCTGATTTTTCTGCAAGCTGATCGGCATAACGCGCAGTTCTTCTGTCCTGCCATACGATTGCGTTATAAACAGGCTGTCCTGTAAGTTTGTCCCAAAGCACTATTGATTCGCCCTCATGGTCAAGACCGAGGCTTGCGATCTGCGATACTGTTGCCCCTGCTTTGTCAAGTGCTTCCTGTATGGCAACGAGCATGGACTGCCAAATTTCGATTGGATCATGCTCTACCCATCCGGGCTGCGGGTAAATTTGTGTTGTTTCCTTGTATCCGCGTGCTGCGAGCCGCCATTTCTCATCAAAAAGTATAGCGGTGGAGCCGGTAGTTCCCTGGTCAAGAGCCAGATAGTACTTTTTTGCTGCCATCGTGTACCCCTCCGTTAATAAATTGGTGAATCATCAATATAGATATATTATAGAACATTCTTGAAATTGGTACAGTAATTCTTCTAATTTTTTTTAATTTTTTTAAAAAATCGGAAAAATTTGTATTTTACCTTTTGTGGAATTATGCTAAAATATCTCCCAGTTAGCGATTGTTTGTTTTCGGTTTGAAGACTGTAAGTTCGGATTATTCGGAACAGTCCATTTTTGGGTGATGTATGAGGAGTGTTAGCCTTGAAAAAGAAATTTATGGCACTGCTGGTTGTTGTTTTGATACTTTCCATGGTATCATCGGCTGAAGCCGGACTTTTTTCCAGAAAGAAAAAGAAAAAGGCTGAGCAGGCGGTAGCTGCTCAACAAACAGAGAAATCTCAGACCGTACTTGACGGGGAAGGCACTTTTATAAAGGGAGAAAGTTCCCTTGCAACCGGTTTGCTGCCTGAAGGCGGGCTCATAAGCACTCCTGAAGAGAGGCAGGCTGAACAGGAACGCATAAGCGCGGCGGCGGCAGTTATATCGCGTCCCGCAGTACAGGAAGAAGATGAAATTCAGAATGTATCCGGTCCTGAGGTCAAGGCGGTTGATATAGAAGGCAATAGTCAGGTTGTTAAGGATCATATATTGAGCGTCGTAACCACTAAGGTGGGCGGCAAACTCAGTGAAGCCAGGCTGCGCAAGGATGCATCCGCTATATTTGACTTGGGTTTCTTTGCCAACGTAGACTACAAGGTAAGAGACGTTCCCGGCGGCGTAGAAGTTGTATTTGCAGTTCAGGAAAATCCTGTGGTCGAGAAAATAACGTTTACCGGAAATACTGTTTTTAAAGACGAAGAGCTTCTGAAAGTTGTGTTCACATCACCCGGCTCGATTTTTAACAGAACGTTTTTCCGCAACGACCTTCAGAGAATAAAAGAAAAGTATCAGCAGGCAGGCTATGCAATGGCCAATGTTGAAGACGTAAAAATTGACGGTTCAACTATTAATGTCGTTATATGCGAGCCGCGTATTACACAGATAATCATTCAGGGCAACAAGATTACCAAAAAGAACATTATCCAGCGCTACTTGAAGATAAAAGAAGGAGATTTGTTCAATTCCAACAAGCTCCGCATGACGCTCAACAGACTTCAGGGGTTGGGTTTCTTTAATGACGTCAACGTTAATTTTGAACCGACCAGCAAGAAAGATGAGATCGTTATAATCCTGACAGTTGAAGAAGGAAAAACATCTCGTATAGGCTTTAACGTAGCATACGGTTCGCAGTCTGGACTTGGCGGAGGTGTCACTTATGACAACTTTAATATTGCCGGACGCGGGCTGAAACTCAGTACAGGTTTCCAGGCAGGCCGCCGCGCAGAAATTTGGGCAACGCTTGAGCAGCCTTACATGGACGGAAAGATTTTCTCGTGGAAAATCGGGGCATACAGGCGTATGTGGGACGATCTGTATTATTATGACAACAGCAAAAACGACTGGCTGTTCCAGTATGACCGCAAGAAAACAGGCGCCTTTATAGGTGCAGGTAAGAAATTCGGTAACGAATCGAAATACAACTGGTATCTCACGCTTGACTACCATGATGTTTACAATGAAACAAGCAGTCAGGAATATCCCAAATGGAAGTGGCCGTACATTCCCGTTAATAGCGAATATCATGCGGATCCGGTCACTTTGGCAGACGACCTTGGCGACGGACGTTACTACTCTGCAACCCTTGCACTGCGCCGTTTCAATATTGACGAATATGCTCCGTATACAAAGGGCGACAGTGAGACGATATTTATCCAGCCCGGTAAGGCAACCATTGATAATACAGAAGTAGGCTCAAAAGATTACAGTTATGTGAAATATTGGTTGGAAGCACGCTACTATGCATCGCTCGAAAAGCTTTTGGGCAGTGTGTTCGATTATTTCGGAATTCCAGGCAACGATATGCCCCCACTGCTCGCGATACGGCTTATGGCGGGTACCGCAACCGGTGACGTGCCGTTTGATGAAATGTACACTATTGGCGGCGACTATACTCTCCGCGGCTACAGAGACGAATATTTCCACGGCGAACAGATGCTGCTCGGAAACTTTGAACTCCGCGTTCCTATTCAGAAAGCTCTCAGCCTCGTCGGATTCTTTGACGTTGGACGTGCATGGCGTAAAGACAGCGGCATCGGTTTTGGCAGCGATATAGGAAAAGCACCGGGCATAGGCGTACGTCTCAAAACGCCGTTTGGCAACGTGCGTCTTGACTACGCTAACGGAGACGAAAGCCGATTCCATTTCGGATTTGGCGAAATGTTCTAAAACCGAAGGTTGCGGTAAATACCGCAGCCTTTTCTTCGTAGAGAGGTATTGTTATGTCATTTGAAATTACCTTGCAGAAATTGGCTGCCCTTGTTAATGGAAAGCTTACAGGTGACGGCAGTTATAAAATTTCAAATATTGTGAGAGCGCA
This sequence comes from Candidatus Equadaptatus faecalis, assembly GCA_018065065.1. Taxonomy (NCBI): domain Bacteria; kingdom Thermotogati; phylum Synergistota; class Synergistia; order Synergistales; family Synergistaceae; genus Candidatus Equadaptatus; species Candidatus Equadaptatus faecalis. Next base: position 7,368 of record JAGHTZ010000077.1, read on the forward strand.
GGATTTTGTGCAGGGTGCAATAGTTCCGCTTTGGGAGAAGAAGTTTGTTGCCCAGATAAAAGGCGGTACTGTGCTGCTGACCAAAAACGGCTGGATGCCGGAAGATTGCAGCGGAATTGAAGTTGAAGATCCGCGCCGGGCGCTTACGGCAATTCTTGAATACATTGAAAAACTTACAAAGACGTGCAAAGTTCCCGGAATACATCCGACGGCAGTCATTGATCCTGAGGCTGAACTTGGCAGCAATGTTTACGTTGGACCATACTGTGTTATTTCAAAAGGCGCAAAAATCGGGGATAATTGTGTGCTTGAAGGTTCCGTATGGATTGGCGAAAACGTTAAAATCGGCGATAACTGTCTGCTTGAACCCGGAGTTATCCTCTATGACGGCATTACGACAGGCAGCCGCTGTATTTTCCATGCCAACGCAATTATCGGCTGTGACGGCTTCGGTTTTATGCCTGACCCGCAGATTGGTATACGCAGAATACCGCAGATTGGTACCGTTGTTATAGGTGATGATGTTGAAATAGGCTGTGAAACCTGTATTGACAAGGCAACTTTCGGTGAAACAAAGATAGGCCGCGGGGTAAAAATAGACGCCCACGTCAAGATTGGACATAATGCCGTTGTTGGTGATTTCTCCATTTTGGTTGCAAAGGTTGGCGTTGCCGGAAGTTCCACGATTGGCAGAGGGGTGACTATGGCCGCCCAGTCAGGAGTGGCAAACCACGCTGTCATAGGCGACGGCTGTACTGTTGCCGGACGCTCCGGAGTCTTCTCGGATATTCCTGCCGGCTCGGTCGTTTCAGGTTTTCCTGCGCGCGAGCATAAGAAAGATCTGCGCATACAGGCAGCGATCGGGCACCTTCCGGAACTTGAAAAAGAAGTCCGTACGCTTGCCCAAAGCGTTAAAAAACTTGAGGAGAAGTGTGACTGATGGGCAGAACAATTGCAGGACAGCTTGAATTTAAAGGTACAGGGCTTCATTCAGGAGCTGACTGCAGTGTAATCCTGTCGCCTTCTTACGAAAAAGGCATACGCTTTAAAACTGAAAACGGAATTTACGAAATTTCCGAGGCTGTTGTTGAAGAAGATCAGCGGCTTACCGGTTTCGTATTTCCCGACGGTACTAAAATAAGGACTGCGGAGCATTTACTTGGGGCAGTGTCAGGTATGGGGATTGATAACCTGCTGATAGAGTCTTTCGGCGGTGAAATACCGATACTTGACGGAAGTGCGTCCGTTTTTGCCGAAGCAATTTCTGAGACAGGATGTACAGGTGAAAAGGAACGCAGAGTTCCTGCCGTTTCAGTACCGTTTTGTGTTGATGAAGGCAAACGCTGTGTTTTTGCCATGCCGTCAGACGTTTTGAGAATAACCTACATTATTGATTACAGCGGAACGCCGATTGGTGTCCAGAAAGTTAGTTATGAAATAAACGAAAAGACATTTAAGGAAACAATTTCACGCGCAAGAACCTTCTGCCTTACAGCAGAGCTTGATTATCTCAAAGCTAACGGTCTTGCGCAGGGCGGCTCTTTGGACTGTGCTATGGTTTTTGCGCAGGACAGAATGCTGAACGAAAGCGGTCTTCGTTTCCCGAATGAATGTGCAACGCACAAGGTGCTTGACCTTATGGGCGATTTAACATTACTTGGTGTTATACCGACGGCGCATTACGTAGCAGTTTGCGCGGGACATGCCGTGCATGATAAACTTGTTGCAAAGTTAAAACGCGCTCTTATATTTGATTAGGCGGCAAGCAGGTGATTTTATGAGTATAAATATTCATCCGACGGCGGTCGTTTCAAAAAATGCAGAGCTTGCAGACGGTGTAATTATAGGTCCGTACTGCATAGTTGACGACAAAGTCAAAATCGGTGAAGGTACGGAACTTAAGCCCTTTGTCCATGTCTGCGATTACACAACTGTCGGCAAAAACTGCATCATAATGGAACATGCGAATATCGGCGCGGCACCCCAGGATTTAAGTTACAGAGGAGAGGTGTCCTATGTTGTTATGGGCGACAGAGTAACCTGCCGCGAATTCGTTACTGTTAACAGGGCAGCGGGAGAGGAAAACAGTACTGTTATAGGGAACGATGTTTTGCTGATGGAAAGCGTTCACGTGGCACACAACGTTGTGATAGGAAACAATATAACCGTGGCCAACAAAACCGGTATAGCCGGTCACGTGCATATTGACGATTTCGCTGTAATAGGTGGTATGAGCGGTTTCCACCAGTTTGTTCATATAGGCAAATACTGCATGATTGGCGCGATGTCGCGTGTTGTTCAGGATATACCGCCGTTCTGCCTTGCTTCGGGAGACCCGATAAAGGTCTATGACATTAATAAAGTTGGGCTTCGCCGCAGAGGCTTTGAAGAAAACCAGCGTACAGCAATCCGCCGTATGTACAAACTGATTTACGGCTCACATTTAACAGTACGCGAAGGGCTTGCAGAGCTTGAAAAACAGTACGGCGAAATGACTGAAGCAAAAGAAATACTCGATTTCGCAGCGAATGCCACGCGAGGTTTTGCACAGAGAATAAAACTTACCGGAAGAAAAGAGGCGCAGTCTTGATTAAGCTTTTTGCGCTTGACATAGACGGAACGCTGACGGACGACGGTGTGTACATGGACGGAAAAGGCGGGGAATTTAAGCGTTTTTCCGTGCGTGACGGCTATGGTATCGTTATGCTTAAAAAAGCAGGAATAAAAGTAGCGTTTATAAGCGGGCGCTATTCTGCGGCTACGCAGCAGAGAGCTGATAATCTTAAGGTCGATGCCTGTATCAACGGTACGCAGACCAAACTTGAAGATTTAAAAAAACTTGCGGAACAGTGGAGTATAAAACAGGAAGAAATCGCGTATGCAGGTGACGACATTCCTGATGTTGAGTGCCTTACGTGGTCGCGTATGGGTATGGTACCTGCCAATGCAAGCAGACCCGCGAAAAAAGCAGCGAATTGGATTTCGTCTGAAAACGGCGGCTTTGGTGCAGTAAGGGAATTTGCTGAAAAAATACTCGAACTTAACGAGAGTGAGAAATAATAAATGAAAGATTTTTTTGCCAAACTGAAAGAATTTTTCAGACTTCGCGCACTTGATAAATTTGTCCTCGGAGAGCTGACGGGGCCGTTTTTCTTCGGCATAATGGTTTTTACGACGATACTGGTTGCCGGCGGACTTCTTTTCAGGCTTGCAGAGCTTATTATTGAGCGCGGAGTTTCGTTCGGCGTAGTAATACGCCTTTTCCTGTACAGCCTTCCAGGGATTGTTGCCCTTACAATTCCGATGAGTTGTCTGCTTGCTTCGCTGATAGGCTTCAGCACAATGTCGGCGAACTCAGAGCTTGTTGCATTGAAATCGGCCGGACTTTCCTTTAACAGAATTATTAAATCGGTTATGCTTGTTTCGGTGATAGTTTCGCTGTTAGCCATGTTTTTTAACGAAACGCTTGTACCGGTAAGCGAAAAAGCTTCCGGAAACGTCATGATGTATGAGGTGCTTAAGCAGTCTCCTGTGATGTTCAAAGAAAAGATTTTCCTTAAACAGGAAGAAAACGGTGAACTCAAGCGCGTTATATACGTCAACAAGATGGCGGTAGGAAGCGGAGAAATGGAAAAGGTGCTTGTTCAGGAATATGAAAAAGGCAGCCTTGCAAGACTTACGGATGCTGAAAAGGGCGAATGGAAGGACGGAAGCTGGTGGATTTATAACGGGCGCGTTTACGAAATCCAGGACAATGTAAAAGCCTCACAATTGTTCAGGTTTGACAAACAGCAGCTTAATCTTAATCTGACACCGGACGAATTCCGCCGCAGTTCGGACGATCCTGACCAAATGGGGATAGGCGACCTGTACAAACTGATAAAGACAAAATACAAAATGGGTGAAGACCCAACGAAACTGTGGGTTGCCTTGCATTTCAGAATAGCGATACCGTGGGCGTGCATAGTTTTGGCTCTTGTCGGGGCAGCTCTCGGCAGCCGTCCGCAGCGTACAAATTCCAGCAGGGGAGTAGGTCTGAGCGTAATTATAGTTTTTGTGTATTACGTAATTATGTCTTTTGCAAGGTCTATGGGTGAAGCGGGGCTTATTCCGTCACTGCTGTCTGCCTGGCTGGCGAATATAGTGTTCCTTGTGCTCGGAGTTCAGCTCTGCAAGAGGGCTAACAAGCTTGGGTAGCGTTTCTTAAATGAATAACATCGGCGGCGAAAAACGAAAGTTTTTCGCCGTTTTTTTCAATCAGAAGGGAACCATCGTTATTTATGTTAATGGCTGTTCCGATTAATTCCTCATTTTCAAGAATTATTTTTACATGCTTACCGAGAGTAGTGCAATGCAGACGGTAAATTTCAAGCAGGGATTTAGGATTATCTTTCAGAAGTTTCAAAAATTCCGTAAATTTAACAGTAATTTCTGCTGCCAGTTTTTCGCGGCTGACGCTTCTGCCCGTCTCAATCCTGACGGAAGCAGCCGTGCTGCGCAGTTCGTCCGGAAAAACAGATGCTGTATTGTTGACGTTTATGCCAAAACCTGTTGCAAGATAACGCAGTTTTGAAGCATACGCTGCGCTTTCGCTTATAATGCCGCATATCTTTCTGCCGTTGACGAGCAGATCGTTTGGCCACTTTATTTCGGCGTTCACGCCTGTTTCCCGTAAAACAGATCTGACGGCGAGAGAAGCCGCGTAACTTGCAAACGGTACGCAGAAAAGCGGAATATCAGGATGTGTCAGAATTGAAAACGAAAGAGAAAGACCTGCGGCGGAAAACCAGCTGCGTTTGTTTCTTCCGTGTCCGCCGTACTGCTCCTCTGCGACGAAAATTGCGTCAGTGCTGCCGCCCAGCTCAGCAAAGCGCTTGGCCTCTTCCTGTGTAGAAGCTGTCCTGTCAAGGAAAATAATATCCGCACCGCAGTTATTTGCGGCGAGATACCTTCCCAGCAGTTTCGAGTTAAACTTTTCGTCCAATTTGTTCCCTCCCGTGCTGTTTCATTTTACTCCCCGCTGGGGTATAATGTAAACCGGCAATGTAAGGAGGGGTAAACATGGTAATGCTTCCGGCATCAACAGTCATGTCTAACCTGCGTTCATCGTTTGATGAGCTGCGTGAAAGTCTTTGACCTGCCTTCGGCAGAGAAAAAGGCAAAAGAACTCAGAGTGTTAACGGAAACCGCTGATTTCTGGAATTCGGACAAGGCGCAGGAAATTTCCCGCGAACTTTCGCGTCTGGATGCGAGGATTGAAAAAATCAGCGGCGTAAAAAATGAAATAGAAGAACTTGAGACAATCACGGAACTCCTGAACGAGGCTGAAGACGAAGAACTGCTTCAGGAATTCTTTGTGCGTGCAGGGGAACTTTCCAAAACAATAGAAGAATATCAGATATACGTTCTGCTCGACGGCGAATATGACGCCGGCGATGCTATTGTTATGGTACATTCCGGGGCAGGCGGACTTGACGCACAGGACTGGGCTGCAATGCTTTACAGAATGTACGTGCGCTGGGCGGAGGACCATCGCTACGGCGTAAAAATTATAGATGAGCTTCCAGATCAGGAGGCAGGCATAAAAACCGTTACCTTCTCGGTTTCCGGAGATTACGCGTACGGTTATCTTAAAGGAGAGCAGGGGGTTCACCGGCTTGTGCGCATATCGCCGTTTGACGCTGCAAAACGCAGGCATACAAGCTTTGCGTCCGTGGAAGTAATGCCGGTTCTCCCTGACGATGCTGAAATCGAAATACGTCCGGAAGACCTGAAACTTGACACGTTCCGCGCAAGCGGAGCGGGTGGCCAGTACGTTAACATGACGGACTCTGCAGTCCGCATAACGCATATTCCGACGGGGATAGTCGTCAGCTGTCAGACGGAACGTTCACAGCACATGAACAGGGCAACTGCAATGCAGGTTCTGCGAGGCAGGCTGTTTGAAAAACAGCTCCGCGAAAGACAAGAACAGCTTGACAACCTGCACGGCGAAAAGCGCGTTATTGCGTGGGGAAGCCAGATACGCTCCTACACGCTGCAGCCCTTTCAGTTGGTTAAAGACCACCGCACCTCTTTTGAGGTAGGAAATGTAAATTCAGTACTTGATGGGAATATAGACCCGCTTCTTATGAGCTGGCTGCGTTTCCTGAAAACAGGAAAAACGGCACAGGAGAGTGATTAAAATGACAAAAGCAGGCAGAATATCCGTAAAAATTGTTTTGGCTGCCGTATCGGTGTGTATATTTGTCAGTTTGTGCAGTGCCGCTGAACAAAAGCGCAGCTTTGTGCCGTCAGAGCCTGTAATGCACGTGAATTCGGTAAAAAAAGGAATGAAAGGCTATCTCAAAACAGTACTCAGCGGCAAAAAGATTACCAAACACACTGTTTCGATTGAAGGCGTTATAAAGCGCAAAACCTCGCCTAAGGAACTTATTCTGATAAAAATCACGGACAAAAAACTGCTGGATGCCGGCGGGGCGGCTGCCGGTATGAGCGGCTCTCCTGTATACGTTAACGGCAAACTTATCGGTGCATTTGCCTACGGCTGGTCGTTCGCAGACAAAAGACTTGGGCTTGTGACGCCGATCGACGAAATGTGCCGCTCGATGGACTGGCAGGATTTCGTCCCAAGCTTTATACGCGTCAAGGAAGAGGACGACAAGGATTTTATGGCTGTTGACAACCGCACGCCCGAAAAGTTTGCCAATCTGCCCGGTGAAAACGAAAGCGAACTTGAGGCAATTCCTGAAAGAGACCCTCATCCGCCGGTATATATCGAAGATTTTGAAGAAATAAAAGAAAATACGATAAGACCGCCGTTCCTGCTAATCGACGACGAATTGTCTTATGATATTCAAACGCTTAAAAACGCAAAGCTTGTTCCTCTCAGCTTTGCACTGCAGGCTGACGGTTTCGGCGAAAGCAGTCTCAAACGCCTTGAAAACAAACTTGGCACCTCAATAATTCCATTAGCGGCAGCCTCTGACTCCGAAAGCGGAGTCAAACTTAGCAGCCGGCTTCAGCCCGGTTCCGCGATGGGTGTTGTCTTGGCGTGGGGCGATATCACGCTCGGCGGCATTGGTACTCTGACGTCGGTTGACAGGGACGGGCGATTCCTTGCCTTTGGACATCCTATGCTGCGAAGAGGGTCGGTCGCAATGCCGCTTACCGAGTCCGAAATAATACGCATAATTCCGAACATGCAGCAGGCGTTTAAGCTCGGCAGCATAGGGGCAATAAACGGAATGGTTACCCAGGACAGACCGGAAGCAATCGGCGGCTGGTTTGGAAAGCTCCCGCCGTCCGTCTCCTACGACGTGCTTGTGCATGACCTTGACAACAGCCGTTTGAAAGCAAAGCGTTTCAGAACGATAGTTGACCCGTACATAGCGCCTGAAATCGGACATGAAGCCGTACTCAGCATACTTCAGAACGAATGGGCGCGCGGCGGAGAAGGTACGCTTATGCTGCGTTTCGGTGTAAACGGCGGCGGACTGAAAGAACCGTGGGAACGCAGGGATATATTCTACTCGCGTGAAAATGCGCTGGAAGCAATAGAAAAAGAAATGAAACTGCTGACAGAAATCTTTGCACTGAATAAATTTGAAGAAATCAATCCGCTGGGCATAGAAGTGGAAGCCCTGCTTACGAGAATCCCGAGAGTCGCGTTTGTTGACAGCCTGAAAATAATCGACGAAAAAGAATTTTATTCCCCCGGGGACGTAATAGAACTGGAGGCGACAATACGCCCGTGGCGTAAAGAGCCTGTTGTCAAAAAAATATCGCTCCGTGTTCCGAAAAAAGCGGTTGGAATGTGCGAAATTGACGTGCGCGCAGGCGGTATTGAGCCGCAGAAGGAAAGTGCGGTGCTGCTTGGACTGAATCAGATAACAAGCCTTGAAAGCCTGTTGAAAGAGCTTTCCGTGCAGGAAACGAACAACATGCTGATTGCCGAAATAGGCGGTCCCGAAATGCCTGAAAAGAAAAAGAAGAAACATGAAAGTACCGTTGGCAAAATGGACAAAAAACACAGAACGGACGATGACGACAAAGACGGCGGTGAAGAGGACGATGACGGCGCAAACCGTGAAATAGACATGGAAGACGATGATGACACGGCAAAAATGGACAAAATTCCGAAGTATCTGACAGAAACGCGCCTGATGAGCGAAATTCAGAAAGAGCGCATAGAGGAAGGCAGTCTGCGCATACTTGACACAAACTATTACATGGACGGTATTCTGCGCAAATTTATAAAAATTAAGAAGTCTGGAAAAGAGGGACTTGAAGAACTTCAGGAATTTTTGGAAATGATAGAAAAAGCCGTAAAAGAAGAAGCAAAAAGCAGCGGCAGTGCAAATGAAAGCGCTGGCAGCCCGTCCGAGTCTGCAGCAAAATATTTCAAATCAGCGTCAAGGGAATTACTTAAAAAATAAAAGCAGGCAGGAAGTGTAGCATATTATAAGGGTGAGAAGTACCGCCGCGGAAAGCATATCCTTTGCCATACGGATTTCCTCGCGGTAATCCGTGCCGCAGGCAAGGTCGGTAATAATTTCAAAAGCAGTGTTGATAAGCTCTATGATAAGCGGTACGAGGCACAGCAAAAATATCTGCAGAATGCGTGTCCAGCCTGCGAAACCGAATTTTACGAAAGCGATAACCATTAAAGCCGCAAGCGTGAGGGTCTCCTCCCTTACGGCTTTTTCTGTTTTCAGCGCATCGCGCAGACCTGCAGCCGAATATCCTGTTTTTTCAAACCAGTTTCTGTTCTTCCAATCCGCCATCTGTTTTCACCCGTTTCATTCGCAATTATTATAAACCAGTAAATTCAAAAGTCAAAAAATAAATAATGCTTGCAGCAGCCCGTTCCGGCAAGTATAATATTACGGTTAATGAGCAAAACCCAATCAGTACAACGGAGGCACAGAGATGGCACAGGACTACAAAGAAACACTGCTTTTGCCGCAGACAGAATTCCCAATGAGAGCGAACCTTGCCCAGCGCGAGCCGGGCTTCCTCAAATTTTGGCAGGATATGGATCTCTACGGCGAACTGAAAAAGAAAAACAGCGGCAAACCGTCGTTTATACTTCATGACGGTCCGCCGTACGCGAACGCCAGTATTCACATCGGAACGGCGACCAACAAAATTCTGAAAGACTTTATAGTTAAATACAAATGGCTGAGCGGATATTTTACGCCGTACGTCCCCGGTTTTGACACGCACGGACTTCCTACGGAGCTAAAGGTTCTCAAAGAAGACGGCGTTGACCGTGACACGCTCACGCCGATAGAACTCCGCAAACGCTGCGAAGCCTACGCAAGAAAGTTTATTGACGTCCAGTCCGGACAGTTCCAGAGACTCGGCGTAATCGGCGACTGGGCGCATCCGTACATGACGCTGCTTCCGGCATATGAGGCAACGGAGCTTGAAGGTCTTGCCGAAATGGCAGACAAAGGCTACATCTATAAGGGCAACAAGCCGATATACTGGTGCATGGACTGCCAGACGGCTCTTGCCGCTGCCGAAATTGAATACGGCGATGAAGTCTCGCCGTCAATTTACGTCGCCTACAAATATCAGGACGCCGACAAGGTGTTCCCTGAACTTGCAGGCAAAGACGTTAACATCATAATCTGGACGACAACGCCGTGGACGCTTCCCGCGTCGCGTGCGGTTGCGCTTCACGCGCACTACGAATACGGCTTCTACGAAGCAGCAGGCAAGATATTCGTGTTTGCCACGGAGCTGAAAGACGAAGTATCGAAAGCGACCGGACTTGAATTTGGCGAACCGATTATCGTCTGCGAAGGTCAGAAACTTGAAAACACGAAAGCAACTCACCCGTTCTACGACCTTGAGCTTTCCGTCGTGCTTGCTCCTTACGTTACGCTCGACACAGGTACCGGCTGCGTACACACGGCTCCTGGACACGGTGCGGACGACTACGAAACAGGCATACGCTACGGCATTGACGTATTCAACTCGGTTGACGACAAGGGCTGTTTCGTAAAAGATCTTCCGTTTGTCGGAGGCATGCCCATTCATGACGGAGAAAAAATCATATTCCAGATGCTTGAAGAATCAGGCAGGCTTCTCGGAAGACTCAAAATCAAACACTCGTATCCGCATTGCTGGCGCTGCAAAAAGCCGGTTATATTCCGTGCCACGCCGCAGTGGTTCATTTCGGTGTCGAAATTCAAGGATGAAGCGCTCAAAGCAATTGACAGCGTCAAATGGGTGCCCGACTGGGGCAAAGACCGCATCACAAACATGGTGCGCGACCGTTCTGACTGGTGCATTTCGCGTCAGAGGACGTGGGGCGTTCCAATTCCGGCATTTTACTGCGAAGACTGCGGAGAAGTAATACTTACCGGCGACCGTATCCGCAGAGTAGCGGAAAAGGTGCGCGAGCACGGTTCAAACTGCTGGTGGGAAATGTCAAACGAAGAACTCGTCGGCGATCTTGCGGTATGCCCGAAATGCGGCGGCAAGCATCTGAAAAAAGAAACAGACATACTTGACGTATGGTTCGATTCAGGCACGAGCCACTCGGCGGTTCTTGACAACTGGAGCGACCTCTCATGGCCTGCAGACCTCTATCTTGAAGGCAGCGATCAGCACAGAGGCTGGTTCCAGACGTCGCTCCTGAACAGCGTCGCAATCCGCGGCAGAGCACCGTACGGTACGGTGCTTACGCACGGCTTCATCATGGCGGGCGACGGCAGAAAAATGTCAAAATCACTCGGCAACGTCATGACGCCGGAGAAAATATCCGACAAATACGGTGCAGACATACTTCGCCTGTGGGTTGCTTCATCAGACTACAGAAGCGACGTGCGCATCTCTGAAGAAATATTCAAAACGCTCACGGAAGAATACCGCCGAATCAGAAACACGGCACGATTCCTGCTCGGCAACCTTAATGGCTTTGACCCGGCGAAGAACATGGTTCCAAACGAGCAGCTCAGCGACTTTGACAAATACATACTGCTCAAGCTTGACAGACTGCGCGACCGCGTGACGAAAGGCTTTGACGCGTACGAATTCCATCAGCCGATGACGCTCATCCACCAGTTCTGCGATCAGGAAATGAGCGCACTCTACATAGACATCAACAAAGACGGACTCTACACCGATTCTGAAAATTCGGCGGCGCGCCGCTCGATACAGACCACAATGTGGAAGGTTCTCAAAGCGGTTACGGTTATGATGTCCAACGTTCTCTCCTTCACTGCGGAAGAAATCTGGCAGTGCATGAGAGAAAAAGACGCGTCTCTGCCGAAGAGCGTGTTCCTTGCAGACTGTCCGTCTGCAGACACCTGCGGCATAGAACCTGAGCTTGAACCGCTTTGGGACAAAATCCTTGACGCTCGTCAGGCGGTGCTCCGCGGACTTGAAAGCGCACGCGCGAACAACGTGATCGGACATCCTCTCGATGCAGACGTGACGATTGCTTTCGGTGAAAAATTCGCGGATCTTGCCGGCAGACTTACGGACGAACAGTGGCGCACGCTCCTGATAGTTTCAAACTGCAAAACGGCGGCTGAAATCAGCGGTGATGCATACGAAGACGAAGCAACAGGCATCAAAATCTCGGTTGGCAAATGCGAATTTGAAAAATGCCCGCGCTGCTGGCAGAGAAGGGCAGAGGTCGCCGAAAACGGAATATGCGACCGCTGCAAAGAAGTTCTTGGAAGATAACAGGGAGTTAAACAATATTGAAATTGGGGAGATTTGCGCTCCCCAATTTTTATCTGACAGTCCGGCGGAAAACGGTTCCGATCTGCAACAGTTTGCCGTTGACGAAACGCTTGACGGTCACAGACTTGATTATGCCGTGTCCCGTCTGCTCGGCATCTCCCGCGCCTTTTCCGCAAAGCTTATAAAAGAAGGTTCTGCTGCCCTTATTCCTGAAAGACGTGTCAAACCGTCGCTTAAAATCGCCTTTGGCGACAAAATCAACGTACAGGTGCCGCCTGTTGAAACACTTGACCTTGAACCTGAAGACGTTCCGTTTGAGGTTGTCTATTCCGACGAAGACGTAATTGTAATCAACAAACCGGCAGGGCTTGTCGTCCACCCGTCACCGGGACACTGGACAGGTACGCTCGTTCACGGGCTGCTCTACCGTTTCCCTGATATGGGTTCGCTTAACGGCGTACAGCGCCCCGGGATAGTGCACAGACTTGACTCCACGACCTCAGGACTTATGGTCGTTGCGCGCAACGGGCTTGCACAGGAAGGATTGTTTCGCGATTTCAAAGCGCGCCGCGTTGAAAAAGAATACCTTGCGCTCTGCAACGGAACGCTGCCGTCTCCCGAAGGCGAAATACGCTATCCGATAGGCAGGGATCCGTACAACAGACTGCGTCAGGCTGTGCTTGCCGACGGGCGCGACGCATGGACGGATTACAAAACGCTGTGGAGCAGAAACGGCTTTTCACTTGTCGTATGCCGTCTGCACACTGGCAGAACGCACCAGATACGCGTTCATCTGAAAGCTCTCAAATGCCCTCTCGTCGGTGACAGACTCTATGACCCGTCGCGTCAGTCCCCGTTCGGCGCGGAAAGGGTATTTCTTCATTCCTGGAAGCTCTGTTTCTCACACCCGCGAAGCGGCGAAAAAATGAGCTTCCGTGCGCCGCTTCCCTCAGAACTCAGCGAATATTTGAAACAGGTGAAATAATGCAGATATGTCATCTTGAAGAAATAGAAAAATACGGCGGTGTTTCCGCATTCTTCGTTTCGGACGGCAAATGCCTGTGGAAAGACGCGGAACGCAGCGCGGAAAACTGGAAAGAGCTTGCAGAACAGCTCGGCGTAAGCACGTCCGCCATAATCAGACCGTCGCAGACGCACACCTCTGCTGTCCGCTTTGTCACAAAACAAAACGGCGGGGAAGGCGTTGTAAAACAGGAAACGGAAAGCGGCTTCGACGGCGTCGCTGCGAACGAAAAAAGACTTCTGCTCTGCACGCTTGAAGCCGACTGCGTACCCGTTTATCTTTACGACACGGCGCAGAAAGCGGCGGCAATGGTTCACAGCGGCTGGAAAGGCACTGCCGGAAAAATATCTGAAAACGCGGTAAAAGTGATGGCGGAAAAATTCGGCACGAAAGCCGAAAATTTAATTGCCGCGACCGGTCCGTGCATCTGCCCTGACTGTTACGAAGTAAGCGCTGACCTGCTGCCGCGTTTTGAAGAAAGATTCAGCAGAAAAGAAACGGCAAAAATATTCACGCCGAAAGAACACGGAAAATATCTGCTTAACCTGCCACTTGCTATACGGCTGACGCTTGAAAAACTCGGCGTAAAACCGGAAAACATATCGCACAGCGAAATCTGTACGTTCCATTCCGGCGTATGCCCGTCCTTCCGCAAAGGCTGCGCGGAAGAAAGAATCCTGACAGGAATAATGCTGCTTTAAATATACGGTTCAATCTCAAACGTCTGGAGGAGAATATCGGTATGACGAACAGAGAAAAACTTGAAAAGCATCTTGAAAATCTGAAAACGTACCTCGAAGAAAGCGAATTCGGAGGACACCGCGCAGCTTCGCCGCTGCCTCTCAGCGACGCCGAAATAGCAGAACTGAACAAAACTGACACGAGCTTTTCCGACGCCGTAATGTGCATTATAGACGAAAAAGGTCTGAAAGACTCCGAAGTCTACAAAAAAGCAGACGTAAGCCGCAGCGTATTCAACAACGTCAAAAACGGGCACTGCTCGAAAGGAACGGCTATCGCCCTTGCCCTCACGCTTGAACTCAGCCTTGAGGAAACGCAGAGACTGCTGCGCAAAGCAAGAATTGTGCTCTCGGAATCCTTTGTCTTTGACAAAACCATAATGTACTGCATCATGAACAAAATATACGTGGCTGACGACGTCAACTATCTGCTCAGTCAGATAGGACAGCCGATACTCCGCGAAGCACGCTGAGCCTCCGGCTTCCCAAGAGTGCAAAAACGGTTTCCCGCCTGTGCGGGAAATTTTTTATTATGACACAAATTCCGCTGAAAATGTCATTTTGAAAATGACATTTTTTTAAAAATACGCGCTTAAATATTAGCTGTAACACAAATCCAGACAGGAAGGTGACTATTATGCAGGAGAAAGTTACGGCAGTGCAGAACAACGGAAACGGAACGGCAGTACAGGGAGAAAAGAGGAACTACAATCCAGAACTTCGTTCGGTAACAAAAATCGTCAAGACGCTCAATACGCGTTACAACTCAGAGGCTCTGACCTTTAAAACGGTATCGGACTGGCTTGTTTCGGAAGGCTACTGGGTAAAAGAAACAGGCAGGACAAAACCGACCGCCAAAGGTCTTGAAAACGGAATGTCAATGCAGAAATGCTGCCTGAACGGCAAAGAATTCGAATCAGTATACTGTGACAGAAAAATGCAGAAACTGATCTGCGACAAATTCAGCGCATTTTTTACGGCTGTTCCGGAAAAGACTGCGCAGGGCGTGAAAAGCGAACCGGTGGCAAAAACGTGGGAAGAGCTTGCAAACAGTTACTACGGGGCAGGCTCGTACAAAGAAGCCGCGGAATGTTACAGAAAAACCATTGAATGTCTCCGTGCCTGAACGGACACAGAAAAGCGGAAGCCGGCGAGCTCTACTCAATAATGGGTATACGGCTTCCGCACAATACAGACGCTAAAAAGAAGCAGCGTGAGCCCGCCGCTTCTTTTTATTGTATAATTACGGCGGAGGCGGAAAAAATGAACGCAACAGGCTGGGTTAACCCGAAAAGAAACATAACAAAACGGCTGCTTGTATCGGAATACGTCGCATACGACACCGAAACCACAGGCATAGGACGCAGCGCGGAAATAATAGATATTGGCGCGGTGCGGATTGTCAACGGCGAAATCAAAGACGTGTTCGAAACGCTTGTGAAACCGTCCGAACCGGTTGACGAGCGGCTTTACGACGACAGGGGATACCCGACCGCATTTTCCGTACACCACATAACAAACGCAATGCTTGAAAACGCGCCTTGCATAACGGAAGCGTTGATAAAACTCCGCGCATTTATAGGAGAACTTCCGGTGCTTGAACATTCAAGCCCCTTTGCCCCTTTTGACACGAGGCTCTTTACGAAAGCCTTCTCGCAGAAACTCGGCATAGAATATCAAAACTGCTATGTCAATACCTGCGAACTTGCCTACGCCGTCGTACCGAAACCGGCGGAAGTTCACAGCCACTCTCTTGAAACGCTCTCGCGACACTTCGGCATACGCAGTAAAGAATGTCACCGTGCACTGCCCGATGCCATAGACGCCTACAAGCTCTACGAAATACTCAAACGCCGCATGGAAGATCGCGGCATAACGCTTGAAGAACTGAGAGAAAAATCTGCCTGCCGGAAAACGGAAGAAAACGGCGCGACAGATTTCTAATCCTAAACGCAAAACTCTCAAAAAATAAAAGTTTTGCGTTTAGAAAATTAATCTACTTTCCGAAAAATACCATTTGCCGAAACTGAACGGTTCGGCACAACAAACAAAACTTAGCAACACCCAAACCGCGGTTTGGCTTTTAAGGCAATGACGAATAACAAATTACAAATGACAAATGGAAAATCGTCAGACCTTAAAACCTGAAAACAGCAGCGAAGCAAACCAAAGAAACGCAGACAGTCATTAAGGCTGTTGGCAAAAAAACTGCATGACGCAGAACGAAACGCAACAAACTGAAAACAACGCCGGCGGAGAATACTCCGAACGGCTGTGTG
>JAGHTZ010000078.1 GCA_018065065.1 Candidatus Equadaptatus faecalis
GTATAGGTTGAGAGTATTCTGTTAACCTGCTTCACAGCATCCGCACCCCCAGCCTTTTATCTGTATCAGGTTAATGTCTTTTTCGTTTTCCGCGGCATCGCGCATTTCGCGAAGAAGCCTGATTATTCCGTCAAAGCCCCACAGCCCGGCGCCTTCTACAATGTTCACAAAGTGCGGAGTTCTGTTGAAAAATGCCGCTTTCTGCCCTACCGCAAGCACGTTTCTTTCGCCGTGCGGAAGAAACTGCGCAGCAGGATTGAGTGTGGAATATATTTTCAGCTGCGGCGCGCTTTTTTTCAGCCGTTCAAACGCCGCTCTGTCGCCTTCGGCGAACACGTTGCCGTAAACGCCCGTAACGTTGAAACCGTGCGCAAGCAGATATTCCGCAAATTCAAGCGGAAGCGGCACCGCCGTATAGTCTGTTTCAACAGGCATGTCTTTTACAATTTTCTTTGTTTCAAGCGCCTCTTTTTCGGTTTTTTCTTTCAGCTTTTCAACGTCGGGCATTTCACAGCCGAGAGTTTCCGCCGCAAGACGGAGAGAACTTTCAATTTTTGCGTAGTCAAAGCAGAGAGGAAGTATGAGAGCTTTCTGTCCGAGCCTTTCGCTCAGCGCAAGGTTTCCGCTGTCCGAATAAGGCATTGTGCTGATGTTTGCAACGCTTCCGCCCATGCTCTGAAATTCTTCGTAGGTTTTGCAGCTGCATACGTCCTTTATTTCATATCCCGCGTTTTCAAGCATCTGCACAAGCTCGCAGCTTTCCGGAAGCGCCTTTACGTTTCCGAGGATATTGACGCTTTTTACTTTTGTTTCCGGTTTAAGCAGGGTGTACATCTGCTTTCTCAAAAGAGGCTCTGCCTGCCCGACTGTCTTTCGCATTATGAGGTTCATATAGCAGTCTGCAAAGTCAACGTCAGGAAATTTTTTCCGCAGTTCGGAATAGACAAAATTTAAATCGCATCCAATGAAATTGTGTATACACGTTGTAAAAAGAAGCACGGCTTTCGGGCGTTTCGGAAGCTTTTCAAGTATGTCCGAAACACCGTCGATAATCAGCGCGTCTATCTTTCCGTCAATCAGATTTTTTTCTTCCACCGCTATCGTTGAGAAACGCTCCATACAGCCCATTTCGGCGGCGGTCAGGACAACTCCGCGAAGGCACGCCTGCGCCGCGGCGTAAATCTGATGGCTTTCGGGAACCAGCATTCCCACGTGGACGATATTCCAGTTGCCCCGCGCAGGCGGACTGTATTCAAGCGACGATTTGAAAGGCGCAGGGAACTGCGCTTCGGCTATATTCACGACAGCGTTTCTTTCGTTTAACGCCCTTAACATTTTATTCCCCTGCCTGTCTGTACTTTTCTCATTTTACATACAAAGAAGCCTTCGTAAAACTCTGTCGGCTTTACGCACAGAGCGCCGCTGATTTTTGACGGAAGAGAGGGTATTGTTTCCATGCCTTCAAATGATATGGGAACAATTTCAAATCCGCTGTCCAAAATTTTCAGCACATTGTCTTCGTTTTCGCTTTCAAGCACGGAGCAGGTGGAATAGACAAGTTCCCCGCCTTTTTTCACAAGCCCCGCCGCTTTTTTCAGCAGTGAAAACTGAAGCGCCGCGCTTTTTGAAACAAATTCCTCAGTGAAGCCTTCAGGCAGTTTTCCGCCGCTTAAATTCAGGATTCCGCTTCCACTGCACGGCGCGTCAAGCAGTACCTTGTCAAACGAAAGGAAATTATCAAGCCGCCTTGCGTCCTGCACCATTACGTACACGGAGTTTGCGCCCTGCCTTGCAAGGTTGAATTTAAGCTTTTCAGCACGGATTTTATTGCGCTCGCACGCCGTAACGTGAGCCTTGTTCGCCGAAAGCGCCGCAAGCTGCGTTGTTTTTCCCCCGGGGGCTGCCGCCATATCCAGTATGTCTTCACCTGCCTGAGGATTAAGAACTATCGGCGGAAGCATTGAGGAAAGGCTTTGCAGATATATTTTTCCTTCCTTGTATTCAGGAAGTTCCCATACGGCGCTTTCACGCGCATTTTTTAGAATGAACGCTTCCCTGCTCCACGCGGCATTCTCAAATTCAATTCCGGCTGACACAAGCGTCTGCGCAATTTCTTCCGCGCCGCTTTTCAGCAGATTGGCGCGGAGCGTGACGGCACGGTTACATGACAGACCGCTGAAAATTTCTCCGGCCGTTTCTTCCCCGTACTGTCGTTCAAGAATTTCGCGCAGAAATTCCAACCCCTCAACCCCTTGCAAAATGGCGTATATGCGCTAAACTGTACAGGTCAATTATACAGGAATAAGGAGATTTGAGACCATGAATTATGCTGAGGAGTCGCTTAAAATGCACGGACAGTGGAAAGGCAAGATAGAAGTCGTTTCCGCAGTAAAGCTTGAAACGAAAGAGGATTTGTCGCTTGCCTATACGCCCGGCGTCGCACAGCCGTGCCTTGAAATTCAGAAGGACGTGCAGAAAAGCTACGACCTGACGCGCAGACACAACCTCTGCCTCGTCGTAACCGATGGAAGCGCGGTGCTGGGGCTTGGAAACATAGGACCTGAAGCTGGAATGCCCGTTATGGAAGGAAAATGTGTGCTTTTCAAAACCTTCGGCGGCGTTGACGCTTTTCCGCTCTGCGTAAAATCAAACGACGTCGACGAAATAGTCAACACGATTTACATGATTTCGGGAAGCTTCGGCGGCGTTAACCTTGAAGACATCGCCGCGCCCCGCTGCTTTGAAATTGAAAAGAAGCTGAAAGAAAAATGCGACATACCCATTTTTCACGACGACCAGCACGGAACGGCAATAGTTACCCTCGCAGGGCTTATCAACGCTCTCAAGCTGACGGGCAGAACCAAAGATAACGTTAAAACAGTGATTAACGGGGCAGGGGCGGCCGCCATTTCTATTACAAAGCTTCTGTTAAGTTATGGCTTTAAAGACATTACGCTCTGCGACAGAAAAGGCGCTATATATGAAGGGCGCGACGGGCTTAACCCTGTCAAGGAAGAAATCGCGCATCTCACGAACAAAAACAGAACAGCCGGCGGACTTTTAGAAGCAGTCAAAGGCGCAGACGTGTTTATTGGCGTTTCGGCGCCGAACGTGCTTACGACGGAAATGGTGAAGACAATGGCGAAAGACTGCATAATCTTTGCCTGCGCCAATCCGACGCCGGAAATTTTCCCGGAAGACGCAAAAGCAGGCGGCGCGAAAGTCATCGCAACCGGCAGAAGCGATTATCCGAACCAGATAAACAACGTTCTCGCTTTCCCCGGCGTATTCAGGGGCACCTTTGACGTACGCGCTTCGGACATCAACGAAGAAATGAAACTCGCCGCCGCTTACGCAATCGCGAACCTTATTTCGGACGAGGAACTTAACGAAGATTACATTATCCCCGCTCCATTCGACAAACGCGTTGCGCAGACGGTCGCAAAAGCCGTTGCACAGGCAGCAAAAGACAGCGGCGTCGCAAGAATATAACTCATCATTGAGCAACATTCCGCGTTTTGATTGAACAATATTTTGGCGTTTGACTGAACAATATTTTTGAATTTCGTTGAGCAGTTTTTATATTAACGCAAACAAAAAGCCTTCGGTCTCCCGAAGGCTTTTTTCTTTCGTTCGTTTGTTTGCAATGTTATATCGCGGCTTTGCAGATTTCGATAAAGCTGCCGTATTTGAGCGAGGCGCCTCCGACAAGGACTCCGTCGATGTCCGGCTGTGCCATGATGTCAGCGGTGTTGTCAGCCTTGACGCTTCCGCCGTAAAGTATGAGAACGTTTTCGGCAAAGTCCGCGCCGTAAAGCTCTTTGACCGTTTCGCGCACAAATTTGCATATTTCTTCGGCGTCCGCAGGGGTTGCCGTTTTGCCTGTGCCTATTGCCCATACAGGCTCGTATGCGATTATGAATTTGTCCGCCGCAACCTGAACGCCTTTCATTCCTTCAACAAGCTGTGCCTTGATTACGTCAAACGCCGTGCCGTTTTCTCTTTCTTCAAGTGTTTCGCCGACGCAGTAGACAGGCGTCATTCCTGCATTGACCGCGGAAAGAAGCTTTCTGTTAAGGAATTCGTTTGTTTCACCGAATATGTGGCGTCTTTCCGAATGTCCGATCAAAACGTAATTTATTCCGAGTTCCTGAAGCATCGGTATCGAGACTTCACCCGTGAATGCCCCCGATTCCTTGTCGTTAACGTTCTGTGCACCGACAATCATAAGCGGGTCAGGTTTGCATTCAAGCGCTTTAGCAAGCGAGAGGAAGGGCGGGAAAACCGCAATCTGAAGCTGTTTGGTGCCGACTGCCCTGAAAAGCTTGTCGTCGTTTTCAAGCAGCGAGCCGAAGCCTTTCATGAAATCTTCGGCAGCTGATATTCCGTTGTTCATTTTCCAGTTTCCGGCTGCAAATATTTTTCTCATTTTTCTGCCTCCAAAAAATGCCCCTCTGCGCGGAGCATAAAATTACTCCTTATTAATTATGTAGGGCTCTATGCCGGGAAGCATTTTGCCTTCAAAGAATTCAAGGCTGGCGCCTCCGCCGGTTGACACGTGCGATACCTGTTTCGCGAAACCGAAAAGGGTGGCCGCCGCCGCCGAATCCCCGCCTCCGGCTATTGTCAAAGCGCCTTTTTCCGTCGCTTCGGCTATTGCCTTTGCCACCAGACGGGTTCCCTCCGCAAAAGCGGGCATTTCAAAAACTCCCATAGGGCCGTTCCAAAGCACCGTTTTTGCGTTGTGAATTATTTCCGTAAATTCGGCAACAGTTTTTGGCCCGATATCAAGCCCGATTTTGCTTGCCGGCATATTGTCGGCATCAACCGTTATGTAAGGTGAATCGGCTCTGAATTCGTCCGCAAAGATAAAATCCTTCGGCAGGACTATCTTTACGCCGAGTTTCTCCGCCTTACGGAGCATTTCCGCCGCAAAGCCGAGTTTTTCCGTTTCGCAGAGCGATCTTCCGATTTCGTAGCCGAGTGCCTTCATGAAGGTAAACGCCATTCCGCCGCCTACAAGCACGTAATCGGTCTTGTCAAGCATGTTCTCAACCACACCGATTTTGTCGGAAACTTTTGAGCCGCCCAATATAAGAACGTAAGGCTTCTCAGGCTTTTCGCACGGCGCGGAAAGCATAGTTATCTCTTTTGCCATAAGATGTCCTGCAAAGGAGGGAAGTATTTCCGTGAGAGCTCTCGTCGACGTGTGCGCCCTGTGCGCAACGCTGAAAGCGTCCATTACGTAGGCGCAGAACGGTGCTGCAAGCTTGCGCGCAAATTCCGGTGAATTTTTGCTTTCGTCGGCATGGAAACGCACGTTTTCAAGCATAAGTATTTCGTCAATCTGGGCGGCGACAGCGTCTTCAACAAGGGGACCTGTGCAGTCGCGCACAAAACGGACTTTAAAGCCTGAAATTTCGGCGAATTTTTCACCGACAGGCTTCAGCGAGCATTTTGGATCCGCAACGCCTTTAGGTCTTCCGAAATGAGACAGCAGGGAAACTCTCGCGCCCATATCTATAAGCGCTTTAATCGTAGGGATGTGCGACTCAAGGCGCGTAACGTCGGTTACCTGTCCGTCCTGCATTGGAACGTTGAAATCTACCCTTACAAGAACCTTCTTTCCTGCCACGTCAGACGGCGTGAAGGTTTTCAGCCGCATAATTTAGACTCCTTTTGAAAGTATATAATCCGCAAGGTCAACAACTCTGTTGCTGTATGCCCATTCGTTGTCATACCACGAGAGGATTTTTATCATGTCGCCCATGACGTAGGTGTGTTCAGGCGCAAACACCGATGAATTGGCGTCTCCGCAGAAGTCCATTGAAACCGTATCCTTTTCGGCATAGCCGAGTATGCCCTTGAGTTTGCCTTCCGAGTATTCTTTCATCGCCGCGTTGATTTCTTCGACCGTTGCCGGTTTTTCAAGCACGGCTGTCAGGTCTACAACGGAAACGTCCGGCGTGGGCACGCGCAGCGCAAAGCCGTTGAGTTTGCCTTTGAGTTCCGGCATTACGAGGGAAATGGCTTTGGCAGCCCCAGTCGTTGTCGGGACTATCGACAACGCCGCCGCACGTCCGCGGACAATTTTGGGGCGCGGTATGTCAAGAATGGCCTGGTCATTGGTATATGAATGAATTGTGTTCATAAGACCTTTGACAATACCGAATCTCTCCTGAAGCACCTTGCATACAGGGGCAAGGCAGTTCGTCGTGCAGGAGGCGTTTGAAACGATGCTGTGTTTCGCGGGGTCGTATATTTTCTCGTTGACGCCCATAACTATTGTCGCGTCTTCGTTTTTCGCAGGCGCGGAAATGATGACTTTTTTCGCTCCCGCTTCAATATGAGCCTTTGCCTTGTCGGCATCCGTAAAACGTCCGGTTGACTCTATAACGAGGTCAACGCCCATTTCCTTCCACGGAAGCTTCGCAGGATCCGGCTCCGCGACAGCTTTGATTCTCTGTCCGTTGACAACAAGCGTGTCGCCGTCGAGTTGGACGTCACCCTGAAATCTTCTGAAGGTTGAGTCGTATTTCAGCAGATACGCAAGCGTTTCGGGCGGTGTCAGGTCGTTGATCGCCACAATTTCAAAATTGTTTTCCTTACCGTTCGTAAAGAAAGCCCTGGTCGTAAGACGACCGATGCGTCCGAAACCGTTAATTGCAACTTTGTACTTTGTCATTGCCGTTTCACTCCCTGTTTGTTATTGGACGTAGCGTCCGTTAAATTTTAGTATGCTGTTTATTTGCTCTCAAGGTTCTCGTAAAGCACCCTGAGCATTTCGCCGTGAGCCATTGCGTTCAGAACGTCTCCGTGCGGTTTGTAGGGCATTGTGCCGTCAAAGAATTCAGCTATGCAGCCGAGACCTCCATGACGGAGATGTGAGCTGAACGGGCGTATGAACATCCACGCCACGCGCTTGTTTTCCGGATATGCTTTCGTATATGCCGTAATGAACTGTCCGAGAAGCCACGTCCATGCAGTTCCGCGGTAACGCGCCTTATTGAGCGTTTCCTCGCTGCCTTCGGCGCGGCCCTTGAATTTGTCGTCCTTCGGGTCAAGCGTGCGAAGTCCGTAGGTCGTGTAAAGCGCATCCCAGCAGACGCGGATAATTTTCTTAACAGCTTCTTCGGAAAGCGCCGTGTAAGGAAGCGATGCCGCAAGAATCTGGTTGGGGCGCACGCTTGAACTCTTTTCGGAACCATCTGCAAGTATCCAGTCGCAGAGGCATCCGTGCGCGTTGTCCCAGAACATTTTTTCAAATTCTGCCTTGAATTTGTCCGCCGTTTCCGCGTATTTCTTTTCTGCCGCGGAATCTCCGAGTTCTGCCGCATATTTCTCAGCCGTTCTGAGAGCGTTGTACCAGAGAGCGTTGAGCTCCACAAGGCAGCCTTTTCTCGTAACGACGTTTTTGCCGGAAACGACAGAGTTCATCCAGTGGCGCGCCGGATTTTCACTGTTGATGCTGAGGAACGCGCCTTTTTCAAACGTAAGGTCAAGCACTTCAATGCCCTGCATGTAACGGTCAGTTATATCCATAACGCCTTTTGCTATTTCGGCGTCCTTTGTGCCTTTAAGGTATTTCTCCGCGGCGTAAACAAACCAGAGACCATTGTCGGCGCCTGCGGTCGCAAGCTGTCCGTCTTCGGCGATGCGTTCCGGCATTACCGTGTCGTTTTCGCGGCATTTTTTAAGCCAGTCGTGCAGCGCGGATTCGACTATATCAGCCCGCCCCGTTGCAAGAGCAAGCCCCGGAAGTGCCACGAACGTGTCGCGCGAACGGCGCTCCGTCGAAGGATAGCCTGAATAAATCTTGGCGGGTTTGTCTTCTTTGTTGTCTATCAGATGATACGCGGCAACTATCATGTCGCATGCCGCCGTATTCGAAGGTTCAAAACTTGCTTTTTCGAGAAGTTCTGAGTAGCGTTCGGTTTCTTTGCGGAAAAATTCTTCCAGCTGCTCAGGCGTGTAATCCTGTTTTTCCCCGGACAGCACCATGAACGCGACGTCGCCTTCGTTCATTTCAAGCGTAAGCGTTCCAGGTGCCCAAAGGCTGTCGCCCGACGCGTTCTGAACGTCGTCCTGCTCGTACATAACGTTTTCAAACCAGAGAGGCTTTATTTCCCATTTGCCTTTTGTGGCAGTGCAGAAACTTGACAGCCCGCAGCCTTCAGCTTTAATCGTCTGTCCGCCGCTTGTCGCAACCGTGAAATCGTTCTGCTTGTATTCCGAACGTATTTCGGAGTTAAGCCTGTGCGCAAAAAGAGGGCGCAGTTCAAGCTGGATTTTCTGCGGGGCTGACACTGCTTCGTAACGGATTACCGTACAGGTTTCGCCCTGCGGCATAAATATTGATTTTTTAATAAATGTCCCGTGAATGACAAAAAGCATGTTCGGGAACGGATTGCCCTTGTATTCCTGTATGTAGCGGAAACCGTCAGGATAGACGAGATCCTTGTAACGGTTTGTGGAAAGCTGATATTTCTTGCCGTTTGACAAAACCGTTTCTTCGACTTTGCTTACAAGCACGGAATGACGCACTTCACCTGTCGGTCTTACGACCAGAAGCCCGTGCTCCCTTCTGGTATTTGCCCCTATGACCGTTGAGAAGCCGTAGCTTCCGAGTCCGTTGGAAACGAGAAATTCCCTTCCCGCTCCCTTTTCGTAGGTGTTGACGTCAACCTTCCCTAAGTACATTGGTACCCTCTCCCTTCAAGATTTGAGAAGCCAGTTTATAGATTTTCTTCCACCTATATTCTACCGTACTTTTGCCGATTGGACGTGATAATTTTTTGCCAAGTTCGCATAAAGTTGCTTCAGGATATTCTTTCCTAAGTCCAATCAGCTCTTTCAGAGCCTCCGGAAGCTTTCCGAAAGCGTCCTCTTCCTCAAGCCGTTTTATCAGCTGCAGCTGTTTTGCCGCTGTTTGAGCGGTTTTGCCTATGTTTGCCATGTCGCAGTTCATCATTCTGTTCTGCACATTCTGCGTTTCGCGCATTATTGATTTGTCTTCGAGAGCGAGAACAGTGTTCACACAGCCCGTCCAGCCGATAAAATCTACAATCTGCTGTCTGTCCCTGAGGATAATTTCCGTGTTGCTGTTTTTCGTCCGCACGGATGCGTTTATTTTAGCCAGCCACAGAAGCTCAAGCATCTCTTCTTCATGTCCGTTCTGCGGAAAACGCATTACAAGATAATAGCCTGTTTTCGGAATGTACAGGGAACCCGTACTTCCGAAAAAACCCCGTCCCCACGACCAGAAACGTTTTCTGCCGGCGTCAAAGCCTGACGCGCCGCTGCATATTTTTTCAATCGCCCTCCCGTGCACGAAGAAAAATATTTTCCCGTTCTGCTGACTCGAAACAAGCTTGATATCGTCTATAAAAATGCTTCTGTCCGCGGCAGCGATTTTTCCCCACAGCGCAAGCAGCCTTCTGTAGACAAAAAGTCTGGCAGTCTGAAACATTGCTCCTTCCGTCATTTCTGTCTGCGGCAGGCCGCAAAGTATGCCGTACATTTCGTCTTCGTACGGTCTGCAGGCTTTCACGCTGCTCCATTCATACCATAAATCCTTGTTGAGACTGTTCATCAGCCGCCTTTACGCTCTTTATACTCCCTGGCAAGCAGCATAATCGTTTCTGCAAGGTTCTGCGCGTTGTGCCGCAGATATTTTCCGTCTTTGACAGCGATATAATTGCCGTATATAACTTTTGTGCCGAGCGAACTGAGATATTTTTCCTCTTTTGCCGAAAGATAAAGCGGCTCAGCCCCTATCTTCCCGTAACGTTTCAGAAATTCCTCGGGCACGGGCGCCTGGTTTGCAAGCAGATAATCCGGAACAGAGCCTGTAACCCCAGCAATCCAGTCAACGTGGGCAAGGATGTTCATGCCTTCAGTTTCTTTGGGCTGCGTAACGAGATTTGCGATGTAGACAACAGGAACTCTTGTTTCACGCAGAAGCTCAACGATTTCTTTAAGCAGAAGATTAGGCATTACGCTCGTAAAAAGACTTCCGGGGCCCAAAACTACAAGATCCGCGTTTTTAATCGCTTCCTTGACCGCTTCGACAGGCTTTGCGGACGACGGCTCTATCCAAAGCTTTTCCAGACGGCTTCCGTTGTTTGAAATCTCAAGTTCCCCGCTGAGTTCTTCACCGCCTCGCGCAATGCCTTTGAGTTTAATATTCTCCGTAGTAACCGGCAGAACCCTGCCCCTTATCGCAAGCAGTTTATTAAGTTCTTCAACAGCGCGCTGAAAATCGCCTTTCAGCTCCGTAGCCGCAAGCAGCATTAAATTGCCGAGACTGTGTCCCTGCAGTTCGCCTCTGTCAAAACGGTAATTCAGAAGCGCGTTCAGCGAACTGTCGTTTTCCGCAAGGGCAACAATGCAGTTGCGTATATCACCGGGAGGCAGCATTCCCCATTCACTGCGCAGTCTTCCCGAACTTCCGCCCTCGTCGGTAACGGCGACAACCGCCGTTATGTTTCTCGTATAGGCTTTAAGTCCGGACAGAAGCGTTGAAAGACCGGTTCCCCCGCCTATGGTGACTATGTCCGGCATTGCGGAAGAATTCGCACCTATTGCATTTCCAATAATTTTGGCTTTGCCGAGCAGCATTTTTTTTGTCCTGCCGCGGAAAAGACGTGCGACAAGAACAGCAAGCAGCAGGGCAAGAACAAATCCGCACGCAAAAGCAGGCATTACCACAAATTCTCCTTGTTGATGTCCCTGTGGTTGACTACCACTTTATTGTCTCCGTTCGCAAGTTCTTCAGCAAGCTTCTCGCATACTGCGACAGACCTGTGTCTTCCGCCGGTGCAGCCAATTGCAATGTGCAGGTGTCTTTTGCCCGTGTTTCCGTAAACCGGAACTACGAAGGAAAGCATTGCCAGCGCTTTTTCTATAAAAGCGGCAAAATCACCGTATTTTGAAAAATATTCTTTCACTTCCGCGTCGCGTCCGGAAAGGTCATGAAGTTCGGGAACATAGTTCGGGTTCGGAAGGAAACGAACGTCAATAACGTAGTCGGCATCCTGCGGAATTCCGTTTTTAAAACCGAACGAACTGAGCAGAACAACGGTTTTTTCACGCGCGACACCAGCGATATCCAGCAGTTTGCTTTTGAAATCGCCGGTTGTCAGCTCGGACGTGTCTATAACCGCGTCGGCGCTTTTCTTTATATCAGCAAGCAGGGTTCGTTCCGCCGCTATACTTTCAAGCAGCGTGGAATTTTCCGAAAGCGGATGCCTGCGCCGCGTTGTTTCAAAACGTCTTACAAGTGTTGAATCGGCAGCATCCACATAGATAATTTTTAATGCTTCCATTTCGTTTCTGAGCACGTCAACAACCTTGTGCAAATCGTCAAGCAGTTTTTCCTCGCGCACGTCAACAACCGCCGCCACCCCGCAGGTGACTGCGGCCTGATTGTTCTCAAGAACGCTTATAAGCTGCGGAAGCAGGGTAGGCGGAAGATTGTCTATTGCATAATAACCCTGATCCTCAAAAACGGTCAGTGCGGAGGATTTTCCTCCTCCTGACATTCCCGTTATGATTACGCATTTTTTAACCTGGCTGTTTTCCATAAAATCAAGCCTCCAAGCATTCAGTCTGCATTTGAAGAATACTCCTTCGGGGGAAATACACTACTGAATTTCCACCGTATATACTTCGTAACCCTTGCTTTTCAGTTCGTCAGACAGTTTTTTCGTTTCCCCGCGGTCTGCCGAACCCTTCACACGCACTTTGCAGCACAAGGCAGAGTTTATCGTCTCCTCGGCAGCATATGCTGCATATCCCTGTTTTTTCAGCGTTTGAACATACTGCTCTGCATTCTTTTTGTCAGAAAAAACACCGATCTGGACGTCATAGCGCTTTGAAGCACCCTTTGTTTCCTTTTTGTCTGTCTTTGGTTCAGTTTTTTGTACCGGTTTCAAGGCAGTTTCTGTTTCTTTTTTTGGGACTGCTTTCTGCTGCGTATTCACAACAGCTTTTTGTTCCTGTTTTACTGCTGCTTTCTGCTCTGTTTTTACAGCACTTTTCTTCTGCTCCGTTTTGGAGACAGGCTGTTCTTTGACAACTGTACTCACGCTCTTTTTCTGCGCCGCAGGTTTATTCTTTGTTCCGGTATTTTCCGTTTTCTTTATTCTGCTTTCCGGCCGAGCGGTTTCAATCGTTTTCTTTACGGCTGTTTCCTCGGCGGAAACAGCTTTTGACGCCGATTTAACAGGACGCGCAGGAGCTATCGAAACATGCCCCAACTCTTTGCGGGTTTCGTTCTTTTTTTGTTTCTGCTCTTTCTTCACTGCAGGAATTTCAGGTTTATCCAGCGTTTCTTCCTGCGCTGCAGTTCGTTTTTCCGTTCTTTTGCGGATAATCTGCGTAATCTGACGGTCTTCCTGTTCTGCAATATCTTCCGTGCAGATTTCCGTAGGAGAATAGAAGAACAGCTTTATGCTGAAAAACAACAGAGCCAAGGCAACAAGGACAGCCAGCGGAAGAATGAACTGTCCGAAGGTAATCATTGTTTTTCCGCTCTGCAGCGTTTTGTCTTTTCTTGAAATCACCGTTTACACCCCTTATGCTATGCAAACTGCCCGAGTTCGCGCAGAGTTCTTTTCCTGTCCGTGCAGTTAAATTTTCTTTTTCCGTATTTTTCAACGTCGGCGGCAAGCATTCTGCTTTCCGTGCAGCCTGCCCATGCAAGCACAAACTCCGTATCCGCCTCTTTGGCACTGGTCAGTCTGAGTTTCGGAGTCTTTTTCTTGATTTTCCTGACTTCTGCCGTAAGCAGTTTGTAGCGTCTTTTTATTTCAGCCTGTCCTATAAACGCTTCTTTCTGCCATTTTGTCCACGGCTTGGGAATAAACGCTCCGGCGGAAATCACAAGACTCTGTCCCGTAACTTCAATAATTTCCGCGCACAGTTCCGCTATGCTTTTCACGTCAGTGTCGGTTTCGCCCGGCAAACCTATCATGAAGTACAGCTTCACGCTGTTTATGCCGTATTCTGCAGCCATTTTCAGTTTTTCAACAACAAGAGCGTTGCTGAATTTTTTCCCGCATGCTGCTCTGAGTTTTTCATTTCCCGTCTCAGGCGCCACGGTTATACTGTGCCGTCCGCCCAAAGAGAGAGCTTCAAGCATTTTTCCGCTGAGCCTGTCTATTCTCAGCGAAGCAAAAGACACCGATTTGCCGTTTTTATGCAGCATATCAAGAATTTTGTCTATATCGGGATAATCTCCTGCTTCCGGTGTAATAAGCCCTACCTGGTCAAATTCAAGTTTTCGGCACAAATTTTCAAAACTTTCTTCAAGCAGGGAAAATTCCCTGAATCTTGCCTTACCGAAACAGGCAGGCAGCGTACAATAACTGCAATTTCTGATACAGCCTCTCTGCAGTTCAAGCAGAAGCGTACTGCCAAAAGCCCCTCTGTCCGTAATCCAGCTGCTGTGCATCGGGTGTTTTCCGTCAATCAGCTGTTCCCTGCCGATTTTCTTTTTCGCGGCAACACCGCCGTTCGTCACTTCAAACGGCGGAACAAACACGGACTCAATTCCGGATAATTTCTTCCAGAGTTTTTCCCTGTCCCTGTCTTCGTCGTATTCCTTTACAGCATTGATAATTTCCGGCATTATATCCAGTCCGTCCCCGAGTATCACCGCATCTGACACTGATGAAACAAGCAGCGGATTTATATAGGTTACAGCCCCTCCGACTATAACTACCGGATAATCGTTTTCTTTTCTTTTAAAAGGATTCAGCGGTATATTTGCGTTGCACAGCCACTGAAAAAACTTCTCCACGTCAGGTTCGTAGGCTATGCTCGCACTGATAACCGGAAAGCGTTCAAGCAGAGTATCCCTGTCAACAGAACGGTAAGGGACTGGCGATTCAAAAAAACGCTCCGCGGCAATTCCGCTTTCCCTGAGCATGCGAAAAACATACTGATAACCAAGGTTGGCAGAACCAATGGAATAGTCTGCCGGATAAAACATTGCCCAAGGAAGCTTTCCTCCCTTAGGCAACGAAACAGACCATTGTTCACTGCTGCGGTACTCTTCCCAGCTCTTCCACTCGGTTATTCTGCCCATCTATTCCTCTTCCTGCTTTTTCAGCCGGCGTCGGAGAATTGAAGGCGTATCATAGCTGTTTGCGTCACTTTCGCTCTGGAAAATATTTACGCTGTTTCCGGCGGCATTTTCCTCCTCCTGTACGGTTTTGTACTGAACGCTCTCAGCTGCAGACCTTAACTCACGAACTGTCTCAGTAGCTTCACTCTCGCGGTACTGAACAGACTCCGCAGTCTGTTCTCCGACTATCAGAGGCCGCACCTTTTCGCTGAAATTAGCGGGGTCATCAGGAACTTTGTTATTGTAGACAAGTCTGTGCGAAGCGCTTCTGTGCAAGCCGAACGGCGTCACCGTTTCCGCGCCTGACGGTACCTCCGCAGTTTTTTCCGGCTGCTGAGCAGAAACCCTGACAGCATTGTAATTTCCGTCATACTGCTTTGCGTAATCCGGAAGTTCGTCAAAACCGGTTGCGATAACTGTAATCTGCAGATTGTTTCCCATATCGGGATCATATACGTGACCCCAGATTATATAAGCGTTATCGTTGGCGGCCTCGGTTATTATCCTTACCGCCTCATTAACCTCGTGAATGCGGACGTTGGCACCCGTTACATTGACAAGTATGCCCCTTGCGCCGTTCATTTTTGTATCCATAAGACGGCTGTTTATTGCGTTCGTCGCGGCGATCTGCGCCCTGTTTTCCCCATAGCCTTCGCCTATTCCCATAATAGCGGGACCCGCATTTGACATTACCGTGCGGACATCTGCAAAATCGACGTTAACAATACCCGGACGCAGAATAAGATCAGTTACTCCCTGTACTGCCTGATGCAGTATATTGTCAGCTTCGCCAAACGCTTCGTTAATGAGAGTTTTATGATCGGAAATATTCAAAAGTTTGTCATTTGGTATTACTATCAGCGCATCAACCTTATCCCTGAGAGCCTCTATTCCTTTCAGGGCCTGCATTATGCGGCGTTTTCCTTCAAATGTAAACGGAAGCGTAACAACGGCTATAACCAAAGCGCCGGCTTCACGGGAAATCTGCGCAATAACAGGCGCGGCGCCTGTTCCCGTACCTCCGCCCATACCTGCCGCCAAAAAAACCATATCGGCGCCTTCAACGGCGGCACGTATGTCGTCTCTGGATTCCTGCGCGGCCTTGAAACCAACTTCTGGATTAGAACCAGCGCCCAGACCTTTGGTAAGTTCTCTGCCGATAACCATTCTGTTCTGTGATTCGGAAATTTCCAAATGCGCCAAATCGGTATTGACGGCAATAAACTCGACGCCGCTGACACCGCCGCGGATAATGTGGTTCAGCGCATTATTGCCTGCCCCGCCGACTCCGATGACCTTAATGACCTCACGGGTAGGGTAATTAGACTTATCAAGCTGGAAAATATCTGTGTTTGCCATAACGCGGACAGTCCTCCTCTAAAACAGATCCGAAAACAGATCTTTTATCTTGCCGCCGATATTCTTTGTCTCAGTTTTCAATTCTTTTTTTATTGTCTCGTTCTTTTCAAGCAGTATGTTCTTAATCGCAGATGTCTGCAGCGTTCTGCCGTTTCTTTTCGCCGCGTCAATATCCGAATGATCGTCCAAAAAGCGGTAAGGGGCATGCTGTTTTTCACTTACATATTTTATTATGCCTGCTGCTCCGGAAAATTCTCCTCCGTTTTTGCCGCGGGGCATCTGCGAAGCTGCAGAGGGAACTGCCGTTCTCACGGAAAGCCCAAATATGTCGCGCATCAGACTGTCAACTCCGCGCATTTCTGCCGTACCGCCTGTTAAAATTATTCCGCCGCCCAGTGATTTAACTCCGGATTCATTTATCTTCGGCATAACAAGTTCCTGGCAGAGTTCCTCTATCCTGCAGGAAATAATTTCTGCGGCTTCGCTGTTGAGAACTCTGCCCTGTCTGTTGTTAAACGAAAATTCAACATACTCGTTTTCGTTTCCCTCGTTCTGAACTTCGTTTCCGATAAACACCTTACGCTTGATCTCCTCTGCGCATGCAAAAGGTATTTTGAGAACCGACGCAAGGTCATTTGATATGTGATCACCGCCGATCGGAATTGCAGCCATATATACCGGATATCCGCCGGAATAGACAGTTATGTCAGTCGTTCCTCCCCCGATATCCAGAACAGCGGCGCCGTTTCTTGCTTCTTCCTCTGTAATTACGGACAAAGACGCAGCCAGCGACTTAAGCACAATACAGTCTATTTCAACCCCTGCCTTTTTTATGCAGTTGACCGTATCCTGTATCACAGGGCTTGGAACCATAAGGGTAAGAAGTTCTACCTGCAGTGTCTTTCCCGTCATATCCAAAGGATTTTCAATCTCTTTGCCATCAAGATCAAATTTCACCGGAATTGTATGTACTATTGTCTTGTTCGAAGGGATTGCGAGGTCACTTTTTGCGTTCTGCAGCACCCGTTCAATATCGTCTTCCGAAACAGGTCTCGCATTGATTCCAAGCATAAATCTACCCTGTGTCGTAACACACTGCACACCTTCACTGCAGGAAAGCGAAACGGAAACAGTTTTCAAGGACTGACCTACCGCTGTTTCGGCACTGTTCAACGCCTGTTTTACAGCTTTTGACGCCATGTCTGCGTTAACAATGCTGCCCTTTCTGATCCCCGATGAAGGGTATTCTTCAACAGTAATTATATACGGTTCACCAGACTCAGATTCTTTTTCCGCAACTATCACGGAAACTTTGCTCGTGCCCAAATCAAGAGCCGTAATAAGTTCAGGTTCATTCACATATCCAGATGAAAAGGAGTTCTTAAACACGACAGCCTACCTCCTGCAATTCATTTTCTTCGGCTATTATTGTACAACAGTTTTTACCAAAATTTTATTTTTATATGTTGCGTCAATAAAATCAGTTTGCGACAGATTCTGCAGATCAGTGCAGATTTTATTGACGGCAAGCCCCGCGACTATCCAGTCACCGCAATTTTCAGGCATCAGGACAGAAGCTCCGCTGCTGCCGTTCTTCCTCCTGAATATTATTCTGACAGCCGAAACACCGTCATTGGTTTCAGTTTTTATTGCGGCAATTTTATCCAGCCAGGCTATGGCTTTCAGATTTTCATACCACTCGTAAATATTCTCCGCCCTGACGGAACTGTTTTTGATATTTCCGCCGGAGCTTTCCGCGCTGCATGGCGGCATCTTGTCGTCGCTCCAGTAAATCAGCGGTTTATCTTTAAGCTCAGACAAATTAAGTATACTGTTTTCCTCAATATTTGTCTGCCATATCCTTCCGTCCGAAGACAAATACCAGTATTTTCCGTCCCAATAAATTTTCGCCGCAGGCTGCAGTACATTAAGTTTCAGCTTTAATCTGCCCCAACCCGCGATATTCATTCTGCAGGTCAGCGGATACTGTGACTCAATTTTTTTACAGTATTTTTCGCGCTGAATATATAATACCGGCCAAAAACGCTGCTGTACTGCCGTTATACCTCGCATTACGTTCCCTTCAGGCAGTATTTTGCAGGGCTCAGCGGTTATCTCTTTCAGTCTGAACAGATGCATTCTTGTTTCAAGCGAAAACAAGACCCCTGCCAGTAGTGCCGCAAACAAAAATACTACTTTTATACTGCGTTCAGTTTTTCTTGAAGTCGCCGATGAAGCGGATCTCATATTCCAGTTTTACTCCAAACTTTTCAAGCACTTTGCTGCGGCACAGTTCGCACAACTTATATATTTCGTCTGCGGAGGCACTGCCTGTATTTTCGATAAAATTCGCGTGCGAGGAAGACACGGCGGCATCGCCTATTTTCAGGCCTCTGCATCCGCATTCGTCAATCATTTTTCCGGCGCTTCCTCCGGCCGGATTTTTGAAAACACAGCCTGCAGTCGCTCTGCCTATAGGCTGCCCTTTTTTCAAATCGGCAAAACTGCGGATTTTATCCGTAATTTGTTTTTTTTCTGCTTTCAGCAAAGCCATTTTACAGGAAGCAATAAGCAAATCTTCAGTATCCACGGGAGACTGCCTGTACTGCCAGCTGATTTCATTTCCGGCATACTTTCTGGCATTGAAATTTTTGTCAATAGTTGTAATTTCCGTTATTATGCGGTTAAAACCATCATCCGAACGTCCCCCCGCATTGCCTTTGAGCGCTCCTCCCAAAGTGCCCGGTATGCCGGTAAGGAATTCAAGTCCTGTCAGTGAGTTTTCCAGCGCAAACGCCAAAAGCTGTTTTGTTGTACAGCCGCAGTCTGCTTCAATTTCGACAAAATTTTCACGCCTGACAGTTTTTATGCCTTTTATGTGTCCGGTATAAAGCACCGCGGCATTAATAAAACCATCGGCGACAAGCACGTTTGTGCCTCCGCCGAGAACGTAAACATTTCGTTTTTCGTTTTTGCAGCATTTCAGAAAATCAACAGCCTCGTCAACGGTATGCGGGGCAATCAGGAGAGCACAGCTTCCGCCGGTTTTCCAACTGTTAAATTCTCTGAGGGAATAACCTTCAGGCAATTTATTTTTCTCCTCTTAAGGTGCCAAGCGTTTCACAGATTCGTTTTCCAAGAGTGCCAACACTTCCGGCACCTATGGTCAGTATAATGTCCCCGTCATTTGCCACCCTGCAAACTGACTTAAGCAGACTGTCAAAATCACCGCACAGTTCGTAATGTGACCTTCTGTCCTGTGTTATCGCGTCAAAGATCAGCTGAGAAGAAACGCCTTCCATCGGCGTCTCCGATGACGAGTAGATTGGAAGTATAAAAGCGTTATCGGCATAGGAAAGAGCCTCTGCAAATTCCTTGTAAAGCGCCGCTGTTCTGCTGAAACGGTGCGGCTGAAAAACAGCTATCACCCTTCTGCCCCTGAAAATCTGCCGCACAGTACCGAGCGTTGCCTTTATTTCATTCGGATGATGTCCGTAATCGTCGTAAATTAATATGTCTCCGACCTGACCTATTTTCTGGAGGCGTCTTTTTGCACCGCTGAAACAGGCAAGCGCGCGTTTTACGCTTTCAAACGGTATTCCCATCTCAAAAGCCGCCGCGCAGGTTGCAAGCGAATTGAGAATATTGTGCTCGCCGGACACCTTGAGTTCTATTTCGTCAACAGGCTGCCCGTCATGAAAAAGTTTGTATCTTGCGCCGCCGCCGTCAATATGCTTAATGTCGGCTGCGCCCCAGTTCCAGTTCGTACCCCAGCCGTACGTTATCACCCCGTCTTTGACGCCGTAATCGCTGAATAGTGTCTTAACTCCCTGATCTTCCATGCAGAGAATACTTTTGCCGCCTTTTTTCCTGTTGGAAAGAAATTCGTTAAAGGCGTCGGTCACTGCCTTAAACGTCATGTAATGATCCCTGTGATCCCAGTCAATATTGGTAACAACGGCAATTTCAGGATGAAAATACACGAAAGATCTGTCGCTTTCGTCAAGCTCGGCAACCATGTATCTTCCTCTGCCCAGCTTTGCATTTGTTCCTATTTCCAGCACCTCTCCGCCTACGGCTATGGACGGATCCATACCTGCCATTTCTGCTGTCAGCGAAATCATTGAAGAGGTCGTGGTTTTTCCGTGAGTACCGGCAATACCGACACCGCGTCTGGCATTAAAAATTATACTTAAAATTTCAGCGCGTCTTGAAACACGTACGCCTCTCTGCCAGGCTGCAGTCATTTCAGGATGATCCTGCGGAATGGCGCTTGAAAATACTATTATGTCAGGGTTGTATTTTTCAAAATGGTCAACAGAATGTCCCTGTTCAACGGGTATGCCCTGTTTTTTCAGTTTTTCGGCATAGGCACTCTCGCCCTCGTCACAGCCGGAAACATTGGCGCCAAGCTGATCCAAAAGAACTGCCAGTCCGCTCATGCCAGCGCCGCCAATACCCATAAGGTGTATGTTTTTTGTTTTAAGTTCAACGTCAGGCTGCATAGCAACTACTCCTTCCAGAAGTGCGGGGCGATCTCCGCCCATAATCCGCTGCAAATGCCTTCTGCATTATTATACAATTTTGAAGACGTAATTTGCTGTTTTTCTTCACTTAATTTTTCAAGCTGCAAAAGTTTTTTTGCAAACTGTCTCTCGTCTTTTCCGTTCCACACCAGCGCCGCGTTGTCAGATGCAAACGCAACGGCATTGTGGAACTGGTGATTGTCCGCAGCTTTTTCCCAAGGAATAACAAGGGTGGCAATTCCAAGGATTCCTGCTTCCGTCAGCGAAGACGCGCCGGCACGCATAACTGCCATATCTGCCAAACTGTAGAGAAGTTCCGTGTTCCATATTTTGGGCAGAAGATACACGTTGTCTGCAGCCTGTTCCCTGCTTTCAGCTGCTGCGGGCAGTATGAACGTCCAGCTGCTGAACGGAGTCTGAGCGGCAATTCTGCATATCTGCTCTTTTACCGAACTGCTGCCGAGAGAACCCGTGAAAACAACAACTTTTTTGCCGGCCGGCATTGCAGAACCGAAACCAAGACTTTTCCACGCTTCATTCTGTCTCGAAAGTTTAAAATTTCTTACGGGCACACCCGTTCTTACATACTGTCCGTCTTTAAGCGGAGCACAATCCTGCCAGCCGCTGAAAACAGGGATTTTTTTTGCAGCGGCAAAGCGCGTAACTTTTCCGGCGAATGCGTTCTGTTCCTGTATCGCAACCGGGATTCTGTACATTCGGGCTGCAAGAAGCACAGGGAACGAGATATATCCGCCGAACAGAAGTATAAAATCAGGCTTTGTGCGTTTAAGTATTCCCCTGACCTCGCTGAAAGCCTTAAACAGCGCCTTGCCTCTTCTGCATTTTTCTTTAAAACAGCCTGACAACGGAGAACCCGTCATGGAAAGCACAAACGGCTCACGTTCAGCCGCTGAATATATTTCCTTTTCAAGCGGACGATTTCCGCATATAAAATCAACCTTTACTCCAGGTTTATTCTCTTCAATCCATCTGCCGAACGAAACAGCCGGCCATATATGACCGCCCGTGCCTCCGGCAACAAGGAAAATTCTTTTTTCAGTCTTCATAGTCAGGCTCACTCTCCTTTTCCAGCCGCATTATTACCCCGATACGAGACCACATCATCAAAAGCGATGTGCCTCCGTAGCTTAAAAACGGGAACGGCATTCCAGTCAGCGGAATCAGCTTTGTTACCCCGCCTACGTTAATCACGAGAGGGAACAGTACTGTCAGTGCAAGCCCCCATGTAAGCGACGCCATATATCCCTCTTCACATCTGAAATAGACCTTATTGACTTGGGAAAGCCAGTACGCTACAGCCATCAGCAGAACCAAAGCTCCTATTAACCCCATTTCTTCACTGATTGCCGCATAGATAAAATCCGTATATGCGGCAGGAAGATAATTCAGTTTTTGAAAACCGTGTCCAAGCCCGCTGCCCCAGAAACCTCCGTTCGCAAAAGCTATAAGCCCCTGTATCGTCTGATATCCCTTGTTAAACGGGTCTGACCATGGGTCAAGCCAGGCTGCCATGCGTCTCATACGGTATGGTTGAAGCAAAATCATTCCGTAAAATCCAACTGCCCCTATTAATAAACCGCATAACGGAAATTTCCAGCCTTTTCTTTCAACGTACATTCCCATACTGATAACAAACATCACCATGGTTGTACCCATATCAGGCTGCATCATAACAGGCAGTGCACAAGCAAGAAACAGTCCGACTACTTCCAAAAACTGTACCCCGTCAGCTTTTTGCGTACGCCGTGACAATATTTTGGCAAGATGAAGCGCAAGCGACAGACATAACAGTTCACTCGGCTGCAACGAAACAGAAACACCCGGTATATGTACCCAGCGCCTTGCCCCGCCTATAGCCATGCCTATTCCCGGCACTTTTGGCAGCCACGTCATAATCCAACTGCATATCAGCATATACGGACTTATCCTGTACCAAATTTTGAGCGGCACGTTATACATGAACACAGATGCGATAATAGCCATACACAGCCACAGAAGCTGTTTAAGCCCGACCTGATACGGGGTGCCGTTGATGCTGAAAGAAGAGGGTCCCGTTGTTGAAACTATAAGCAGTATTCCAATGCCGCTCAGCACAAGCGGCACTCCCCAAAGCACAGGATTTATTTTGAATCTGCTTTTATCCATTCCGCTCCCTGCTTATAATTTCAGCGGCAGCTGCGCAGAAATCCCTGCCTCTGGCTTCAAAATCAGGATACATATCCCAGCTTGTACAGGCAGGCGACAAAAGTACCGCTTCGCCTTTTTCGGACATTGCATATGCAGTTTCAACAGCCTCCTTCATCTGCGCCGCAAATTTAAATTCATGATAACCGGCATTGTTAAGCGCTTCCGCAATCTTTTCTCTTTCGCTGCCGATAATAACTGCTTTTCTGGCATATTTTTGCACAGTTTCAGCAAGCAAAGTATAATCCTCACCTTTGCCCTGCCCTCCGAGTATGACTATTTTTGTTCCGGGCAGAGAAGACATGGCGGTAACGGAGGCCGCGACATTTGTGCCTTTGGAATCATTTACGAAAACAATACCGTTTACTTCTCCTGCATATTCACAGCGATGTTCAGGAGCCTTAAAAGAGGCAAGCAGCTTTTTATCCGTAACAGCATCTGTCAGTTTCAGGGCAGACATTGACATGGCAGCATTCTCAAGATTATGGTCGCCGAGAAGTTTTACGTCTGAAAAATCAAAAAGTTTTTCTGAATCAAGATATGCGGCAGAGCTGTCTCTGTCCATAAAAATTCTGCAGTCATTCTGCCAGCCAAGCATATACACGCTCGTTTCAGCTGAAGGTTTAAGCAGCTCCGTGTCTCTTTTCTGGCAGATTGCCGCACCTCTTTGAATTATACAGTTGAAAAGATTCGCTTTTGACGCCACGTAATTCTCGTATGACCCGTGCCAGTTTAAATGGTCAGGCGCCAGGTTTGTAATTATTCCGGTATTGCATCTGAAACTTTTTGACCAGTAAAGCTGGAAGCTGCTCAATTCCATGGCGATATAGTCAAATTCTTTATCGGCAAGTTCGGCAATGCCAAGTCCTATGTTTCCGGCAGCCGTCGAACGGTAACCGCTTTTTTCAAGAAGCTCAGCAATCATTGAACAGGTCGTAGTTTTCCCGTTGCTGCCGGTCACAGCTATTATTCTGCCTTTAAGATACGGGTACGAAAAATCAAGTTCGCCTGTCAGTTTCAGTCCTTTATCCCGCGCCGCTTTTACGGCAGGTATGTAAGGCGGTATTCCTGAACTGACGACAATTTCATCGCATTCAAGCAGTTTTTCGCTGTTCTGATTTTCTTCCCATTTGATATTTTCTGTTTCAAACAGTAGTTTTTTGTCTTCGGCTATCTGGTTTCCGTCAGACACAAAAACATCAGCGCCGTGTCTCGCCGCAAGTCTGGCAACCGCGCAGCCGCTGACGCCTGCCCCGATTATGCTTATTTTTTTGCCTGTAAGATCTTTTTTCATTTCGACCATATCTACATGTACATTTCAATTACGGAAAGCAGCATCGTACCCATAAGTGCTCCCAGCATGTGTATAATACAAAAACGTATTACGACCTGATTTTCGCCCCAGCCTTTAAGCTCAAAATGGTGATGTACAGGGCTCATCAGGAATACTTTTTTATGCAGTTTCCTTATTGTAAAAATCTGTATTGCTACGGAGAGTATTTCAATCATAAAAATAAAACTCAACGGTATCATATACAGTACTGCGTTGCAGTTAAGACATATAACGAATATGACCGCTCCGAGGAAATGTGATCCGCAGTCGCCCATAAACACCTTGGCAGGATTTGCGTTGTGCCACAAGAAGCCCATGCAGATACCGGCTGTCACCGCCAGCACAACATAGGTTACGGGGTCAAGAGTCATAAATGCTTTTATGCCTGCGAACGTAATCAGCGTACAACCGGCTGCAAGGCAGTCAAGCCCGTCAGTAACGTTGACGGCATTCAATATAGTCACTCCCAAAATACTTACAAACAGAATACCTGCCCAGCGCGGCAAAACAATGTCTGCAATCAGCACAAACTCTCCGTCAACCGCATAAACGGCAAGCGGGACGGTTATCAATATCTGCATGAACAATTTTTGAAGGCTTTTCAGTCCTTCGCTTGAATTGCTTTTGTATTTAAGCCAGTCGTCAACAAATCCCACACAGGCAGCCGCAAGCGGATACAATACAGAAGCAAGGCACAAATCAGCTGGGAAACGGCAATAAACGGCGACTGCCACAAACATCACGAGATACACAAGTACAAAAACGACTCCTCCCATGGAAGGCGTTCCCATCTTCGCCTTATCGTGCCAGCTGGGACCGTACATTTTCGTAACCTGTTCAATTCTCATTTTCAGCATCTGGGCTATCCAGAAATGCTGCAATACTGCTTCACTGAATAAAGCCGTCAGAAGCATACCAAGAAAAAACACGAATGGATAAAACATTTTTAACCCTCCGTCAGTACAGTTACAAGCCTTTTAAGACCGTAGGAATTTGATCCCTTGATTAACAGCACAGTATCAGACAAATCCTCATTTATCACGTTTTCTGTCAAATCTTCGAAGCTGTCGTACAGCTTTGCGTTTTCCGGAAGTGGAACAGCGTGCCACTCTTCGCCCAAAAGGAACAGTCTGTCGCAGCGCTTTGCCAGAAAAAGTATTTCCTTATGCCAGTACAGGATGTCTTTCCCAAGTTCACGCATGCCTGCAAGCACAGCTGTTTTTTTCATACTGCCTGAAATTTCGTACAGATTTTCTATCGCTGCTCTCATGGAGGCAGGATTGGCATTATACGCCTCATCAATTACCCATGAATTATTCGGCAGTTTTTTGCAAACTCCGCGCCCCGCAATAGGATTAAGTTCCGCAAAAGCGCTCTTTATATCTTCATTACTGACTCCGTAATAACGCGCTGCCGCCAGTGCGTAGCCGATATTGTAGGCATGCTGTTTGCCGAACAGCCCTGCGCTGCATTCAAAATCCACATCTTCTGAGCGGTATACAGCTGATATTTTTGCGCCGCTGTTATCAAGAGAAATTTTTGTCTGCATTATTTTCAGATCGGCATCACCGGAATAGCCTACGCCGATAAGTTTCTCAGCGTTAACCCCTGCCTGCAGGGATTCTTTAAGCAGCACGTTGTCTGCATTGTACACCAGCACCCTTACTCCCCGCGAACAAATTTCAAGCTTGGCCTTAAGCACTCCGCCGATACTGCCGAAACCCGCAAGATGGGCAGGAGCAATTTCCGTTATCAAAGCTGTTTCAGGCGGGAACAAATCTGTCATTTCGCTTATTTCGCCAAAATGGTTCGTTCCGAATTCAAGCACAAGCATTTCAGTATCGGCAGGCATTTCCAAAACCACAAGACTGCAGCCTATGGAGGTGTTAAAGCTGCGTATTGCGCTGTGAAGTTTGTATTTTTTGCCGAGGGCTGCGACAAGCAGTTCCCTCGTAGTGGTTTTGCCGACGCTTCCGGTTATGCCTACAATCTGCGGTGATACTTTTTCAAAATATGCGTGGGCAAGTGCGCTGAGAGCCTTGAGCGTATCATCAACAGCAATAGTGCTCAGTCCGGCATAATCGGGAGAATCAAGTCCGAGTTCAGTCACTTTGTTTTTCTG
Source organism: Candidatus Equadaptatus faecalis (assembly GCA_018065065.1). Classification (NCBI taxonomy): domain Bacteria; kingdom Thermotogati; phylum Synergistota; class Synergistia; order Synergistales; family Synergistaceae; genus Candidatus Equadaptatus; species Candidatus Equadaptatus faecalis. Next base: position 25,677 of record JAGHTZ010000078.1, read on the forward strand.
TACAAGAAGCATTTGAGCTCCGCGGTCGATTGCCTGGCGTACGAAAAGATGTCCGTCAGTATTCCCGCCCTTTACGGCAACAAAAGCATCACCGAAAGTTATATCACGGCTGTCTGCACGCCATCTCCGGCAGATATCCGCGTCACTTCCGTACAGTTCCCCTTTGCATATTTTTGCAGCTTCCGAAGCGGTCATGATACAGTTCATTCTATCTCTCTCCCTTCTTCGGCACACCAGTCAGAAAGAACTTCTTTATCGTTGAACGGAATTTTTTTACCATTGATTTCCATATAAGTTTCCGGGCCTTTGCCTATTATCGCAACTATATCGTCCTTTGTCATCATCGACAGTGCGTGATAAATCGCTTTTCTGCGGTCGGTTATTCTCAGGCATTCGGCTGTGTGCTGCTTTGCACCTGCTTCCAGGGCGTCTATAATGGTCTCAGGATTTTCGCTGCGCGGATTATCATTCGTCAAGATAACGCAGTCAGCAAGTCTTGAGCCGATTTCTCCCATTAAAGGCCTCTTTGCTTTATCCCTGTCCCCGCCTGCGCCAAAAACAGCGACAAGTTTTCCGCCGCATACAGAACGCAGCGCTGTAAGCAGTTTTTCCATTCCGTCAGGAGCATGCGCAAAGTCAATTACGCAGCAGCCTGAATTTTTAATCATGTATCTTTCAAGACGTCCGGGAATCTGCGGCATTGCTTTAAGCGCTTTTACGGCCGTCTCTGTTTTTACGCCGAAGAACCCCGCAAGTGTAAGCGCCTGCATTGCATTCAGTACGTTATGCATACCGATTACCGGCAAAACCGCTTCATAAATCTGTCCGTTGATTTTAAGCCTGATGCCGGTACCGGAGGCAGACACGGACAAAATTTCCGCGCTGCAGTCTGCATCTGAATTTGCAAGACTGTAGGACACGGCATGATTTTTATATTCACTACATATTCTTCTGCTGTATTCGTTGTCGGCAAAAGCAGAAACCTTCCAACTGCCGCGCATATATTTTTCAAAAAGCTGTTTTTTTGCTTCAAAATAGCTTTCCATGGTACCGTGATAGTCAAGATGATCCTGTGTAAGATTGGTAAAACCGGCGGCGTCAAAACAGCAGCCCTCAAGCCTTCCCTGCACAATCGCATGCGAAGATGCTTCCATGACACACGCTTTGCATCCGTTTTCAGCCATTTTTGACAGCTTGTACTGAATAATGTCTGCTTCGGGAGTGGTTCTCGGCGCTTCAGTCCTTTCCGCGCCGTCGTCATAACAGACGGTGCCCAACAGCCCGCATTTTATACCCGCGTAATCAAGAATTGCTTTTGTCATAAACGTTGAAGTTGTTTTTCCTGTAGTTCCGGTTATTGCAAGCATCTTAAGCTTTTCCGCAGGTTTGCCGTAAAGAACTGCCGCCACAAGCCCCATATTTCTTCTTACGTCAGCGCAGATTATCTGCGGCACGTCAACGTCAAGTTTTTTTTCGCACACAAGTGCGCATGCCCCGCGTTTTACGGCATCCGAAGCATAACTATGTCCGTCAGAGTGTTCGCCTTTTACACATGCAAAAATTGTTCCGCCCAGCACTTTTCTGCTGTCAGCAGTCAGGAAATTAATGTCAGCACAGTTTGCGTCTTCATTTGAAACTGTGAAATCAAGCGCTGTTTTTTTCAGTTCCTTCACCAGTTCGCCAAATTTCATTCTGACACCTCCGAGACATGCTCTTTCGGAATCTTTGTCTCTATCTCTTCCGCAATTGCTTTAAAAACAGGCGCTGAAATTACGCCGCCGTAATATGCGCCCTGCGGCTCGCCTATGCTTATCAGCATTGCGTATTTTGGACTTTCAACAGGCCAGAAGCCCACAAACGAACCTACGTAGCGCCCTTCCTGATACCGTCCTCTTTCCGAAACCTGTGCTGTTCCGGTTTTTCCAGCGATATGTACTTTATCGGATTTTGCTTTCTGTCCGCCGCCTTCAGCGACAACCATTCCCATTGCGTTTCTTATAAACGCGGCGGTTTCTGATGACATCACCTGCGCACGAACCCTCGGTTTTCCTTTATGCACTGTTTTGCCGTAATGGTCTGTTACTTCCTTTACTATATACGGCTTCATAAGTGCCCCGCCGTTGGCTATTGCTGAAATTGCCATTATTTCCTGAAGTGCCGTAACGGAAATACCCTGACCTATAAAAACGTTGGCAGGAACAGTTCCGAGCCATTCCTCGGGCGGCTTGATCTGTCCTTTTTCTTCGCCTGTCATTTCTATTCCCGAACGCTCGCCGAAACCGTACTGTTTCAGAAGCCCGTACGCCTGTTCGCGCTTGACATCGCGGGACATAATCGACATCCCGACGTTGCAGGAATTCATAAGTACATGCATCAAATCTTCGCTGCCATGCGCTTTCCTGTTGTTGCATTTAATAATTTTGTCCGCATACGGAATAGTTCCTTTGCACAAGAAATGACTTGTATTCTTGTTGGCAGCACCGGCTTCCATAGCGATAGACATCATTATCGGTTTAAAAACAGACCCAGGCTCATAGTTTCTGCCTATTGCGTTATTTCTGCGAACTTCCTCTCCTCTGAACGAAGTCCTGTCATTAGGATCCGCCGCAGGGTAACTCGCCATTGCCAGTACTTCTCCTGTACGCGGATTGACGCATATTCCTGCCGCCCATTTTGCCTGTGCTTTTCCGGCAGCATCCGTAAGATTTCTTTCCAAAATCTGCTGAATTTTCGTATTCACAGTCAGTTTAAGAGATCCCGAAGTCCCTTTTGAAGAACTCTCCATTCCGTTCATGGGGTCACTCATATTTCCGCCGCCTGAACGCGTCATAAAACGTGTACGCGGAGGCGAATACAGAATGTGATTCCATGCGTGTTCAACCCCTGCCTGACCGTAGCCGTCTATATCGCAATATCCAAGCAGGTGGAACGCCATTGCGCCGTTCGGATAATTTCTTACGTATTCTGTCTTTGTGTACAGCCCGGGGAGCTGCATTCCCTTAATTTCAGCCGCAAGGTCCATTTTTACGTTCCGTTTCAGCCAGTAAAAACGTCCCGGCTGCTGACGCGAAAATTTCCGTGCCGCATCTTCGCCGAAATACCTTGCAAGGTAATGGGCGTTTTTTGTTTCCCAGCTTTTAGGGTCAATAAAAAAACTGGCCGTCGGAATGGAAACTGCAAGCGCGGAACCATTGCGGTCCATTATGCTTCCGCGTGTCGCACTTACCGAAACGTTCGCCCAGTACTGACTGTGAGACTGATTTATAATTCTGTAATCAGGCTTTAAAGTTACCCAGGCCGTTTCAAGCGCGAGAACAAGAATGGCCGTATAAGCAAAGAACCAGACTGCTTTGGAAAAATGCGGAGTCCTCCTGCTCCCTTGATTAATTCTTTGCATGCGCCTTGTTTACAAACGGATTAAACTGTTCGAAGAATCCGTTTCCGGAATCAGCCGAAGGATTTACAGAGGCTTTGGCGGCAGTTACAGAACCGGAGTCAACATATATCACCGGTATATCCGCGCTGCTTGTCATATTCAGATGCTCTATGGCATAGGCATACACATTTTCGGCAGAAAGCAGTTCACCGCAGCGGCGTTCCATCAGCGCATTCTGATTCCTGCAAACTTCAATCTTTCCTGCGGTTTCCGCTGCGCGGCATTCCAAATTCGCACTGTAGAGCCTCAGCATAAGGAGTAAAACAGCGCTGAGAAAGACGCTCAAAAAGCAGAAAAGTATTGCAGGCGTGTTCACCCCGCGATCTTCTTCATTGCAGCGCATTTTTCCCCTCCTTACTGCTGTTTGACAAAAATCCTAAGCTTTGCGCTTCTGGATTTTCTGTTGCGTTCAATTTCTTCTTCTGTCGGTATCAGGGCTTTTCTCGGGCTTAATTCGCCCCAACCCTTTTCTTTCCATTCCCTGAAACGTTTCTTTGTCATCTTGTCTTCAAGCGAATGGTATGAAATTACCAAAATTTTTCCGCCGGGAGCCAAAATTTTCAAAGCCTCGTTCAATGCCTCGTTAAGCGCGTCAAGCTCATGGTTAACCGCAATGCGCAGCGCCTGGAAAACACGCCTTGCCGGATGTCCGCCCATTTTTCTCTGTACGGGAGCAGGCAGTATCTTCCTTATAAGTTCAACCAGTTCCGCCGTAGTGTGAACGGTTTCCCCGTGTTCTCTCGCCCTGACAATGCCTTTGGCAATCTGATAGGCAAAACGTTCTTCGCCGTAATCTCTGAAAATTTCCGTCAGTTCCTTGACAGACCAACTGTTGACAATATCATCTGCCGTCAGTTCTGCTTCAATTCCGTCGCCTCTGTCCATTCTCATGTCAAGAGGACCGTCTTCCTGAAACGAGAATCCTCTTTCAGCTTCAGTCAGCTGAAGATTTGATACCCCCAAATCAAACAGTACTGCCTCAGCACGGAAATTTTCTCTTTCGAGCAAATCCGAAATGTTGCGGAAATTGTCTGCTATAATTTCAAACCTTCCGTCAAATTTCGCCAAATTTTCCGCCGCAATTTTTCTTGCGTCAGGATCCTGATCAAAACCGATAATGCAGACATTCGCGCATTTTGCAAGAACTTCTCCCGAGTGGCCGCCAAGCCCCAGTGTCGCGTCAACAAAGGTATTAAGTTTGTCCCACGGCTGAAGTGCTTCAAGCACTTCAGCAAGCATCACCGGAATATGCTCTGTCATAGACCTTCAAGTTCCTCGGAGAGTTCTGCCAAATCAGGCAGACTGCTGTTGTATTCCTTCCAGCGCTCCGAATCCCAGATTTCGATGTGGTCCTCTACGCCGACGACCGTTATCTCCTGTCTGATATTTCCGTAACTGCGGAGCTGCTGAGGAAGCATTATGCGTCCGGCAGAATCTATCTCCTGCTCCATCGCATTGGAGAACAGCGCTCTGCGCAGATCGCGCGTTGACTTTCTGAACGAAGGCAGCGTATTCAGCTTTCCTTCAAAATCTTTCCAGCGCTGGACAGTATAGAGAATTATGCAGTGTTCGAAACCGATAGTAGCCACAACGACATTGCCCAGCTCGCCTCTGAAACGGGCTGGCAGAACAACCCTGCCCTTGCTGTCGAGTCTGTGCTCAAAGCTGCCGGCTAACATCTTATCCCCCACTTTCTTCCACATATCCACCATTTCGTGACACAATTTAACACAACAACATAAATTTTGCAATAGTAAAAATGCAAAATTTTCTTGAAAATCCACAAAAAATCAAAGAAATTTCATGTGGAAATTGTGAATTTTGTGGAAAACTTGAGTACAATAACGAAATTTACAACCAAACGCCGACACTGCGGCATATTTTGCAAAACGTGACATGTAAAAAGCACAAAAAAATTACGCCCATAGGCGTAATTTTTAATGAGCATGCCGTAAGCCGGGTTTTGTGGGAGAAAACTCCTCCGGTCATTTATCTGGACCGCTTTTCGCAAAGCGGCTCAAGCAATCATACCCGGGAATCAGCGGGCAGCCTCAACTTCCCCTATTTGATCTTGCACCGGATGGGGCTTGCAAGGCAGCGCCATTACTGACGCTCCGGTGAGCTCTTACCTCGCCATTTCAACCTTACCCGAAGGCGGTATATTTTCTGCTGCGCTTTCCCTGGACTCGCGTCCGCCTGATATTGTCAGGCATCCTGCCCTGTGGTGCCCGGACTTTCCTCTTGCAGATTCCCTGCAAGCGACCGGACTGCATACTCGAACAGATTATAGCACATACAAGAATTAAAATTCATGCTACAATGTAACAACCTTAACAATGGAAGTGAAACTTATGGAACGCACAACGTGGGACGAATATTTTCTCCAAATTGCACGGCTGGTGGCAAGCCGCTCAACCTGCCTCAGAAAACAGGTCGGCGCAGTCATCGTTAAAGACCGCCATATTCTCGCAACAGGCTATAACGGGAGCCCTCAGGGCACAAG
>JAGHTZ010000079.1 GCA_018065065.1 Candidatus Equadaptatus faecalis
GGAATTGCGCGGAAACCTGACCGCGATGAATGGGCAAAAGGCGACGAGGTTATATTTAGGCAGGTTAAAGACTGTGTTGAGAATAAAAATATATTCGGACATGTGTTTTTCTCCTACAGCTGGCTTTTTTCCGAAAAAGAGCTTAATAAATCCGCGCTGCGGAAAATAAAGAAAATTAACTGCAGAAAATAACACCTCTCACCTCGAAAAAATGCGAAAAATCACAAAATTGGTGTAAGGTGTAAATTCTCTTGGAAGTGCTATAATAACGGCAGGAAGGAAAAAAGCCATAAGCGGCGAGCGAAAAGCTGTAAGCCATAAGCATTAAGCGGTAAGTTTTTTCTTCACCGTCTCACTGCGAAGCCCAAAGGGCTTGCGCAGTGTCCAGCGGCTTCGCGGGCTTTGCCCGTTAGTGAAAAGAAAAAGTCACTGGATCTGCGCAAAACCTGCGGACGGTACGCAAGAAGAAGAAATTTTGTAAAAAAAACTTCTTGCGCAACAGGCGATAATGCTGTAAAATGTCCGAAAGTCGCGGAATACATTCCGTAAGGTTTGGGTACGGGGGAATGTTCTGTAAAATGAACTAACGTTCACAAAACAAAAAATCACAGGAAGGGAGGGGTAGAAATGTTCAACAAAAAGTCTGTTTTTAGCAGTTTTGCTATTAGCTGTCCAAATGCTCTTAACGGTTCTAAAAGTTTTTTCATTCGTAATTCGTCATTTGTCATTCGTCATTGGAGCGAAGCGACGTTAGACAGACAGACAGACAGACAGACAGACAGACCTCTCTCCTTCTGAGGAAAGATTTTGCGTTTCTTGCCTCTCCTTTATTCCTGAAATTCCATTTACCGACTATAATTTTGCAAACTTAACGGCGTGCCAAATCACGGCGTATTTTTTGTTGTCATAAATTTTTTATGAAGCACGATAAATAAATCATTCAGGGGGAAAACAAAATGAGGAATTTCAGAAAACTTGCAACAGCCCTAATGCTTATATCCTTCATCTTCGCAACGGCAGCGCCGGCGATGGCTGCGGGACTTGCAGACATAACGAGCATACAGGGTGGCAACGGTGGAATGGCAAAAGGCAACGCCTCAACAATCTATTTCGGCAATTACTGGCAGAGCTACAAAGGCAGCGGAGCAACAGACGCTAAAGAAAGTTATAACTACGAGGGCATAAAATGGCGCGTCCTGTCAAACGGAAGCGGCAAAACCTCCCTTCTGTCCGACCAAGGGCTGTACGCGGATCAGTTTAACTCAACTAGTGTAACTGCAAACAAAAACGTATGGGGAGACGATGCCAACGGTATATCATCAGAAATCCGCACAACGCTGAACAACACAACGGCAGACAGCGGCTTTGCGGGAGACGCGTTTAACGCGAAAGAATACGCGGCGATAGCGGACACGACACACGCGGCGGGAGGAAGCCACGACAACAGCACGGTAAGTTCCACGGACAAAATCTTCCTGCTGAGCATAGAAGAAGCAATGAACCCCGATTACGGCTTTGCGAACGGTACAGGCACTACACCCACAAGAGAAATGACCGCGACAGAAATGGCTAAAAACGTGAAGATGTACGGCAACAGCTCGACGGCGCTCGTCACTGATGGTACTTCGTATTGGTGGCACCGCTCGCCCGGCAGCACCGCCGTCAGTGAGTACTACATCGATAACGACGGCCACAGCTACGTCGGCTCCGTCACCGACGGCTATCGCACGGCCCGTGCGGCTTTAAACCTGAATCAGTAATCGGTTTTGCTTTTATCCGCCGCCGTAGGCGGCAAGGGTGCCGACGCTTGCGTCGGCGCGTTTGGGCTGGACAACACGTACACCGGTTCAAACGGCTGGAAACTGACGCTGAAAGATGCGTACAACGAAACGACAAATCCGACAGGCATAAAAGCGCCGACAAACGTGAGCGTGACGCAGAGAAACACAGGTCTGGACGACGTTGCCGCTGCCGCAGGCGCAGGCGGGACAATGGATTTGACAAGCGGACATTACACAAGCAGCTGGTCAAACCCGGTTATAGCCTACGACGCGCAGGCTATCACGGAAGGCAGGGCAAATTACGTGTCGGCAGTAGCGAAGGACGGAAGCGGCAACCTCGTCAACTACGCAAAAATCTCCGGCAATATGTCTGAAACAAACAAAGCAATAGACATAAACAGCGCGACCTCCACCCTTGCCGACGGCGAATACACAATGTACGTCTATGCCGAACAGGCAAACGGCGACAAAGAAACAGACTACGCCTCAGAACTCTCCGAAGGCTACGCAATCCACAAAGGCACTATAACGAAAAACGAAGGCGTGCTTACCGCAGCCTACGCGGACAAAGGCTTGACCGCCAGCCTCGGAAACAATTTCAAACTCGGCTTTGAAAGCGCGAAATACGACACCAAAGTTACAGTCGGAACAGGAAACGGCGAAGTATTCGGCGGCACGACAATAGCCGAACTGAATGCAAACGAAAACACAACCGTAACCGGCTTTGTCAACGCGGAAACGGCAGCGATAGCAACGGACAAACAGATAACAACCAACGGCGCGTTTGTATCAGACAAGTTTGTTGCTCTCGGCAAAGGCGCGGTCGTAAACAGCACAGCAACGAACTCTGTCGCCCTCGGCAGCGGCTCCGTGGCAGACGAAGCGAATACAATATCCGTAGGCGCGGCGGGCACTGAAAGAAAAATCGTCAACGTGGCAAGCGGCGGACCGCTTACTGCAAACGGAACGAACGCGGCAAACATTGGCGACATATTCGGAGAAACAAGAGTTGACGCGGACAAAAACTACGTCAAAGCCGCGAACACGGCAGCGGAAAACCTTGTCGCGCTTGACACGGCGATAGGCGCAAAACAGAGCGGCACGTACATAGCGGAAGCGAACAGTGTCAACACCAACCTGAAAGCGCTTGACACGCAGGTTAAAACAAACACAGACGCGATAACTGCGCTGACAGGCGGATCTGCGGAATTCAAAGCCAATACGGTAGAAATAACTACCAGTGGAGAAGTAGCTTCCAGCGACAAAAAAGCAGTCAGCGGAAGCAAACTCTATGCGGAACTCAGAAACGGGGCAGACGGAAGCTACATCTCAAAAGACACGGCGACAGCGTCCAACCTAAAAGCGCTTGACGCGGCGCTCAAGCCGATAGACGACGTTGTTGCGGCAAACAACTACAATAGTGCGGATATTGCAAAAGCGGAGGCAGCCGGAGCAACAGCGGTAGGCTGGGGCAACGTCGCGGGCGGTGAACGCTCAACGGCGGTAGGCTTCGGCAATATAGTGGAAGGCAGTGGTTCAGGAGCCTTCGGAGACCCGAACAAAGTCTACGCTGACGGAAGCTATGCGATAGGCAACGACAATGAAATTCTCAAAACAGAAACCTCCGGCGGAAACACGTTTGCGATAGGCAGCGGCAACTATGTGAAAGCGGACAACACCTTTGTACTCGGCAGCAGTGTAGGAACGGCTGAAAAGCCTGTAATGGCGAACAACAGCGTAATACTCGGAAACGGATCGATGGCAGAAGAAGACAACGTAGTATCCGTGGGAGCGGAAGGCAAAGAACGCAAAATAATCCACGTAGCGGATGGAACAATAGCTGAAGGCTCAAAAGAAGCGGTCAACGGCGGACAGGTATATAAACTTGTTGAACAGTCTGTAACAGAAGAAACATTAAGGGCACAGACTGCTGAAAGATACCTGCAAAGCGAAATCAGCGCTAATTCGCAGGAAATCCGCGAAGTCGGAGCGATATCGGCAGCGTTAGCAGGACTGCACTATGTTGAGCCGAGCGGCGAAGAAGGCGACAAACTTGTCGGAGCGGTGGCATACGGCGGTTACAGAGGCGCGAGCGCGGAAGCGATAGGACTTGCCTACAAGCCGAACCCGAATATGATGCTCTCCGCGTCAACATCAATAAGCAACGGAAACGACAGTCAGAACGCCTACAACGTCGGTTTCAGCCTGAAATTCGGCAAGGGCAACACCATGGCGACACGCGCTGAGCTGAGAAAACAGGTGCAGTTCGTCAACGAAGAAAACAGGGTGCTGAAAAATCAGATAGTCAACCTCTCGGCTGAAAACGCGGAGCAGACTGCGAAAATGGCGGCACAGGACGAAGTTATCCGCAAACTGCTTGAAAGAGTTGAAAAACTTGAGAACAACGGGGCAAAGCCTGCTCCCGTGTTCGAACAGAAACAGCCGGTGAAAACGGTACAGCCGAGGATTGAACAAACGAAAGCAGAACAGCCGAAGCCTGAAACAAAAGCGGCAAAAGCAAATGTTTCGCAGAAGCCTGAAACAAAAACAGCCGTTGTACAGAAGCCTGTCTCCGGCAAGAATATTCAGGTGTTTTCTTCAGCGAGAAGAAGCGATTCGCAGAGGCTTGCGGACAAACTCTCTGCCAAAGGCTATGATGCTTTTGTAGGAGAGGGCGTTGTGAAAGGCAGAACCTATTACAGAACTTTTGTTGACGACGGGGACAATCCGCAGGCGGTGCTTAGGCAGCTAAAAGCAGCAGGTATTAACGGGTTTATCTTCAAATAAGATTTGACCACAGACTTTTGAAAAAACAAAGCGGCTTGGGATTTTTCTCCCAAGCTGCTTGATTTAGAGCGAAACGAAAAAGAAGACCTGCGATTTCAGCCTATTTCCCTACGCAGAAATCTGAAAATACTGTATCAAGCAGTTTTTCAGCAGGGTCAAGTCCGAGCAGGGAAGCAGCGTGTCTGCGGGCGGTTGCAACGCAGTCCGCGGTAACGTCGTCTCCAAGTCCTGAATTGAGCGCTTCAATCGCGTTTTTAAGAGAATTGACAGCAAGGTTAAGACATTCGAGCTGACGGGACGAAACGCCGTAACTTTCCGCAAGTATCGCACCGTTAGAAACGAGGGCAATTATTTTGTCTTTCAGCGTTTCTATGCCTTCGCCGGTTGCCGCCGAAATTCGCAGAATTTCGCTTTTCGCGAATTCTTGTTCCGATATTTTCTGCGGCAGGTCGCATTTGTTGAGTACCGTAATATATTTTTTGCCTTCAAGTTCTTTTCTGATTTTCGTATCTTCTTCGGAAAATTCACGGCTTGAGTCAAGCAGCCATATTACGATGTCAGCGTCGCTGACGGCTTTTAATGCGGTTTGTATGCCTATTGCTTCGATTTTGTCTTCGGTGTTTCTTATTCCTGCCGTGTCTGTTATCCGCACCGATATTCCCTTGTGCAGGAACTGCTCTTCAATTTTGTCGCGCGTTGTGCCCGGAATTTCGGTAACGATTGCGCGTTCTTCGTGAAGCAGAGCGTTCAGCAGAGAAGATTTGCCGACGTTGGGCTTTCCCGCTATGGCGGCGTTTATGCCTTCCCTGAGAAGCATTCCCGTGCGGCAGCGCGAAATTATTTCGTTTCCGTATGAGACGGCGTCCGAGATTTCTGCCGCAAATTCTTCTGCCGGCAGAAGCCCTGTGTCGTCTTCCGGAAAGTCTATGTTGACTTCAAGCTGCGCCGCGAGAGTTGTAAGGAGTTCAAGAAATTTTTTTATTTCTTCCGTAAATTTTCCCTGCAGCGTCCTTTCAGAGGCGGCAAGCGCCTCGCCGCTTTTTGCTTTTATTATGCCGAGTACCGCTTCCGCCTGCGACAAATCAAGCCTTCCGTTCAGGAACGCGCGTTTTGTAAATTCCCCTGGCTGTGCGATTCCCGCCCCGTTTTCGCATAAAATTTCAATGCATTTCTGCGCCGGAAGCATTCCGCCGTGGCACTGTATTTCAACGCTTTCTTCGCCCGTGTAGCTTGAGCCTTTTTCAAAACGGACGGCAAGAGCTTCATCAAAGGCTTCAGCGTTATCGCAGAGTGTGAAAAGCCGCATTGTGCGCGGCGGATATTCCGAAAGCTTTTTTCTGCCGCAAAGCAGCCGTTCCGCAAGCGCGGCGGAGCCTTCCCCCGAAATTCTTACAATCGCTATTCCGCTTTCGCCGTATGCCGTTGCCAGTGCCGTTATGATGTCGTTCATGTCAGCCTCCGAAATTTATACTGCATTTATTATAACTTACCGTGCGCAATTTTAGTTGTATGATAAAATATCAGTTGTAAATAAATTTACGGAGGGATGTGCCGTGTCGCTTTTAACGAGTCCGGAGATTAAAAAACTTAAATCAGGGGAAATTTTCAAGGCGATTTTTGTCGTCAGAAATCTTGTTTCAAGAACGGACAAAAACGGAAGAAAATATTATGAAATGACTGCAATAGACAGTTTCGGAGGCATTGACGCTAAAATATGGTCGGACGCCGCGTGGTTTGACCGTTCGGCTGACAACTGTGATCTCACGATGCCCGCAGAACGGCTTGAAGACAGCAAAATTGACGGTATTGAGGGCTGTACGGTCGGGATAGACGGAAAGGTTGCGGAATACAAGGGGCAGCAGCAGTTTAATTTCAACAAAATAACGCTTCTTAATCAAAAAAGCTTTGCCCCGGCGGAATATATGCCGAAATCGCCTGTTTCTTCAGAAAAGCTTAGGGAACGCTTTGAAGAGCTTGTAAGCGGCTGCGGAAAGGAAATTGCTGATTTTCTGCGTGCCGTTTTTGCCGATGAAATGCTGTCGGAATTTTTCAGCTGGCCGGCGGCTGTTTCAAACCACCATGCGTACGCCAACGGGCTCGCCGAACATTCAATTTCCGTAGCGGACTGCGCCAAGGGAGAGGCGGAGGCAATGAAACGGTCAAATTACGATGTGGATTCGGATATAGCCGTTGCCGGCGCCCTGCTTCACGATATCGGCAAACTCCGTGCCTACAAGATGAACGCGATGCCTGAAATTACGATTGAAGGCGCGGTTATTGACCACGTTGCGCTCGGTTACACGATGTTTGAAAAGCTTTGCGAAAAATATCCGCTTGACGAAAAATTAAGACTGCAGCTTGCGCATATTATAATCAGTCATCACGGGCTTCGCGAATACGGTTCGCCCGTGGTGCCCGAGACTGCGGAGGCCATGATTGTTTCTTCCGCTGACGAGCTTGATTTCAGAATGTTCTGCTGGCATGATTCAGTCAAGGACATGAAAGAAGACGAAAAAATTTCAAACTGGAACAACGCGACGCAGAGACGTTTCTGGAATATATAAAAATGGGATTTGAGTTTCACGTCACCGAGGATCAGGAGGACAGAAGGGTTGACCGGCTGCTCCGGTCAATGTTTCCTCAAATTCCGCTTTCGGCGGTAATGAAAGCGCTCCGCAAGGGAGAAGTCCGTCTTGACGCAAGAAAAGTTTCTCCCGACACGAGGGTAAAAACCGGACAATTTATTCAGCTGCCGTGGAGCGACAAGCCTGTGCGTCAGGAAGCGTCCCTGTCCGTGCGAAACAGCGCGGTTCCAAAGCTTGAAACGTTATACCGCGACGAAAATGTCTGGATAATCAACAAACCCGCTGGACTTCTGACACAGCCTGATGTAAAGGGCGCAGACTCTGTCTACACCCGTGTTATGGCAGAGCTTGAATGGAAAAGGACTGATTTTCGCCCGTCAACGGTACAGCGGCTTGACAGAAATACCTCTGGAATTGTCATTGCCGCTTTGAGCGGCAAATTCCAAAGACTGCTTTCTGAACTCATACGCGAAAAAAGAATTGAAAAGATATACCGCACCGTTGTTGAAGGAGCTTTGCCGGAGCAGGGAAGAATTGACTTCCCGCTGCTGAAAGACCCTGACACAAACACCGTAAAAGTTGACAGCAGAGGGCAGTCTGCTCTGACGCTTTACAAAAGGCTTGCCTGCGGAAACGGCTTAAGCTGTGCCGAAGTGCGGCTTGTAACGGGGCGCACGCACCAGATACGGGTACATTTTTCAGCCGCTGGTTATCCTGTGCTTGGCGACAGGAAATACGGCAGCGGTTCAGGAAGATCAGCAAGAACGCTGCTTCACGCATACAGAGTTGTGTTTCCTGCCGACGAAAGACTTGGCGGACTTTCAGAGGCAGCCTTTATTGCGCCCTTGCCTGACGACATGCTAAAATATTTTAAGCAGGGAGGGAAACTGCTTTGAAAATATCCGTTGTTGTTCCGTGTTATAACGAACAGGAAAGTCTGCCATTGTTCTACAGAGAGTTCTGTAAATTGTGCGAAACGTCCGAAGAATTGAAAGGTCAGACGTTTGAGTTGATATTTGTTGACGACGGTTCAAAGGATTCGACTTTTGAGGTTATGCAGGAACTTTCAGAAAAAGACAACAGAGTAAAATATATTTCGTTTTCCAGAAATTTCGGCAAGGAAGCGGCGATATACGCCGGACTGCAGAAAGCAGACGGCGATTTAACGGCTGTAATGGACGCTGATTTGCAGGACCCGCTGACACTTCTGCCTGAAATGTACAAGGCGGTTGCTGAAGACGGCTGCGATTCTGCCGCCGCGCGGCGCGTAACACGCAGGGGAGAGCCGCCGATACGGTCTTTTTTTGCAAGATGTTTTTATCGCCTGATTGCGAAAATTTCTAAAATAGAGCTGGTGGACGGCGCAAGGGATTACAGACTTATGAACAGAAAATTTGTCAGCGCTGTACTTTCTTTGAAAGAATACAACCGTTTCAGCAAAGGAATTTTCTGCTGGGTAGGTTTTAAAAACAAATGGATAGAATTTGAAAACGTAGAGCGTGCGGCGGGGGAGACAAAATGGTCGTTTTGGAAGCTTACTCTGTACGCAGTTGATGCAATAATCGCCTTTTCGACCGTTCCGCTTGTGCTGGCGACGGCATTCGGGCTTCTGCTTTGTCTGCTGGCGTTTCTTGCCATAATGTTTGTCGTCCTGCGCAAGCTGATATACGGTGACCCCATACAAGGCTGGGCGTCAACGATGTGCGTGCTTCTTACAACCGGCGGCGTGCAGCTTCTCTGTACAGGAATCCTCGGTCAGTACATGGCAAAAACCTATATGGAAACCAAGAACAGACCGGTATATATAATTGATAAAACAAATTGTGAAAACAGGTGAAATTATGAAAATTAATAACAGCGGCATACTAAACATTTTTAAGGGCAGATTATCTGCGATATGTCTTTATGCGGTTTTTTCGGTTCTGATAATTTTTACGCTGTCTCACAAGATGGCGTATTTTCAGGATGAATTTCTTTCCTATTGCCTTGCCAATAACAATGAAGTTGAAGTTAAGATGAATTATCTGGCTAAAAATGTTATCGGCAATGAGACAAGGATGAAAGTTATGCCGGGCATTCCCTATATTCCCGCTTCATCTGCGTTTGCCCGTGTGAATTCCGTGCCGCACGGAGGTTCTTTTAATTACGCGAACGTATGGAAAAATCAGGCAGACGACACCCATCCGCCGCTTTATTATACGCTGCTGCATACGATATGCTCTTTCTTCCCCGGTGCGTTCTCTATGTGGTTTGCAGGAGTAATAAACCTGTTTTTTGCTCTTGGGATACTTTTTGTTTCAAGAAAACTCGTCAGGCAGCTTACAGACAGTAAATTTATACTTTCCGCAGTTTCTCTAATGCTCGTGTTTTCTTCTGCGATGCTGAATTCTTTTGCCTGTCTGAGAATGTACGTTATGGCAACTTTTTTTGTCACACTCCAGACCTATTTGTTCTTAAAGCAGACAGATCAGGAGATTACACGGAAATTCTGCGTGAAAATTGCCGTTGTGACGTTCCTTGGCGCTCTGACGCATTATTACTGCGTATTTTATATGGTCCTGCTTTCAATAGTGTTCGGCATACAGCGCCTTTGCCATAGAGACTGGAAAGGAACGGCATGTTTCAGCGCGGCGCAGATTTGCGGAGGTCTTGCTGCCTGCGCAGTGTTCCCAGCGATTTACACGCATATTTTTCACGGTGCGCGCGGAACTTCGGAATTTATGCCGAACGCCATGTCAATGTCCGATTATCCTCTGCGCCTTGCTGCCTATTGGCAGGTAATCAGCGGGGATCTGTTCGGGAAAATGCTGCCGCTGTTTATTGCTGTTATCATATTTTCCGCTGCTTACGTCCGCTTTGTAAAAAAAGACGAAACTGCATTAAAAGAAAAAATTGCAGTGCTGTCTCGCCAAAAATATTCGCTGGTTATGATTGCCTCTGCGTTATATTTTCTGATTGTATCAAAATTAACGCCGATTTTGAACGCAGGCGTGTACGGAGACATAAAATATATGTACCCGATTTTTGCAGTACTGCTTTGTGTGATTTCTACCGCTGTTTTTACCGCACTCGACAGACTGCTGAGCGGTGAAGCCGCGAAAATTCTCACGGTAATTCTTGCTTTGTGCGTTACAGCCGGAAGCTGGTTTTGTACAGACTGGGACAGCAGATTTCTTTACAGGGAATATAAACAGCAGCTTTTTATCCAGCAGCTGTACAGTGACGCAGACTGCCTGTGTTTCTACATCAACCTTATTCCTAAGGATATGTATTATCTGTCGCACTACAGAAGCTTGACAATTTTTCCCGCGGAAGCTTTCCGTGAAAACGCGGGCAGACTTAGGTCCATTCTTGCAGACCAAAGAACAAATAAGCTTGTAATCTGCATCGCCAGACAGAACGGAATAAACACGGATTTATTTATGGCGCAGCTCAATCCTGAGCTGCAAAAATACAATATTACAAGAACACCGCTCGGACGCAGCGAAGGCGACGAAGACGGCAATATCTACCATCTTGAGAGAATAAGTTACTGATAAGACAGAGTGCCGCGCGGCGTAGGGCAGAAAATATCCGCAGCGGTTTTTCAGGACTTGCCATATTCGGACAAATCTGATAATATATCCGAGCCTTTTACACGGATTGGCGCTCCGTACGCTCTTCTGTGTTCTTGGACATCAGGCGAAAACGGCCTACAGGAGTGATTGAAATGATCGATCAGGAGAAGAAACAAGCTATCATCGAAGAGTACAAAACGCATGAGGGCGACACCGGCTCAACAGAAGTCCAGGTCGCAATCCTTACTGCGCGTATCAGAGAACTCACGGAACACATGAAAATCCACAAAAAAGATTTCCATTCAGGTCGCGGACTTCTCATACTTGTCGGCAAACGCCGCAAACTTCTTCAGTATCTTAAGAGCAGAGACTTTAACCGCTATCAGAACCTTATCAAACGTCTCGGACTCCGCCACTAATTTTACCGAAGCGGTAAAAAACGGCAAATTTTGCAAACGAAGGCTGAAAAGCCTTCGTTTTTTTTATTTTTGTGGTATTATCTTGTGGTTGAAGTTGAAAACAGGAGGAAAAAGGACAGATGAAAGAGATTTTTGAGCTTGACTTTTACGGAAAGAAGCTCGCATTCGAAACGGGACGCCTTGCAAAACAGGCAAACGCGGCAGTTTTGGCAAGGCACGGCAACACGGAAGTATTGGTAACGGCTGTTATGTCGTCAAAGGCAAGGGAAGGACTTGATTTCTTCCCGCTGCTTGTTGATTACGAAGAACGTTATTATGCCGCAGGCAAAGTGCCCGGCGGTTTCATCAAAAGAGAAGGCCGTCCGTCGGAAGCGGCAACTCTCAGCGGACGCGTGATTGACCGTTCAATTCGTTCGCTTTTTGAAGACTGGATGAGAAACGACGTACACGTTGTCGCAACGGTTATGTCTGTTGACCAGGTCAATCCTGCGAATATTCTCGGAATTAACGGCGCGTCACTTGCGCTTGCCATGTCGGATATTCCGTGGAACGGACCTATAGGCGCAGTGCGCATAGGCTGCCTGGACGGGGAACTTGTCGTCAACCCTGACGAAGCCGATATGCCCCGCAGTACGCTTGACCTGACGGTCGCGGGACACCGCGGCGGAATTACCATGGTCGAAGCTGGCGCCAACGAGCTTACCGAAGACAAGATGGTTGACGCGCTCCAGCTTGCAAGCGAAGCTATTGTTAAAATCGTCGATTTCATAGACGAAATCTGCGCAAAAGTCGGCAAAACGAAGGTTGTTCTTCCTGAACCGCAGAAAATAGAAGAAATTGACGCATGGATGAAAGAAAACGTCGAAAAAGACATTTACGAAGCAGTGCAGATTCATGAGAAAATGGCACGCGGGACGGCTCTTGCCGAAGCGCAGCAGAAAGCCGAAGAACACTTTGCCGAAAGCCATCCCGATTCCGAAAAATATATCGCCACGGTTATGGAAGGCATGGTTAAAGACAACGTCCGCAAGCTTCTGCTTGAAGAGAAAAAACGCTCAGACGGACGTGCAATGGACGAGCTTCGCAAAATAACCTGCGAAGTTGACATCCTTACAATGACGCACGGCTCGGCGCTCTTTACGCGCGGCGAAACTCAGTCTCTCGGAGTAACGACGCTTGGTATGATTGGCGCAGATGACCAGATACTTGACGGCCTCAAACTTGACGAACCTGCGAAGAGATTTATCCTTCATTACAATTTCCCGCCGTATTCAGTCGGCGAAATCAAACCGATGAGAGGTCCAGGACGCAGGGAAATAGGACACGGCGCCCTTGCGGAGCGTGCGCTTCGTCCGATGTTCCCGGCAGAAGAAGATTTCCCGTACGTAGTACGTCAGGTCTCGGACATTCTTGAATCCAACGGCTCAAGCTCAATGGCAAGCGTATGCAGCGGAAGCCTTTCAATGATGGCGGCGGGTGTTCCCATTAAAAAACAGGTTGCCGGTATAGCTATGGGACTTGTTTCAGACGGCAAAAACTATAATATCCTGACAGACATTCAGGGACTTGAAGACCATTACGGAGACATGGACTTCAAGGTTGCCGGAACGCGCGACGGAATTACGGCGCTGCAAATGGACAACAAAGCCGGCGGCATCACACGCCAGGTGCTTGTCGAAGCGCTCGCGCAGGCTAAAAAAGGCAGAATGCAGATACTTGACATAATGGACGCGGCAATCAGCGAACCGCGTCCTGAAATAGCGCCGACAGCCCCGAAAATAATAACAATGTCTATTGACCCTGAGAAAATCCGCGACGTAATAGGCAGCGGCGGAAAAGTAATCCGCAACATAGTCGCAGTTTCCGGTGCTAAGGTTGATGTTGAAGACAGCGGTATTATTCACATTGCGGCGGTAAACCTTGACTGTGCGGAAGCTGCTCGCAAGATGATAAACGACATAGTCAGGGAAGCCGAAGTCGGCGAAATGTTTATAGGAACCGTAACGAGAATGCTTTCCTTCGGCGCGTTCGTTGAAGTGCTTCCCGGCAAGGAAGGAATGCTCCACGTCGGTGAAATTACAACGCGCAGAGTGCCGAAAATCGAAGACGCGTTTGAAATCGGCGATAAGGTGCTTGTTCAGGTCAAGGAAATAGATGACATGGGCAGAGTGAACCTCACCCGCAAGCCGCTTATTCCGGGCTTTGACTCACTTGCGCAGAATCCGGAATACACCGAACAGATTGAAATAGAGAAAGCGCGCGAAATCAAATACGCCGCATTCCCTGAAAGCACGCCTGCGCCGAAACGCGACAAGGCTCCGCACCGCGATGGAGATTTCAAAAAAAGCGAACATAAACCTGTCCGCCGTTTTGAGAGAAAGTAAATGAAAGAAATTACGGTAAAAGTTAAAACTGCGGAAGGCACTGTCCTTCCGCAGTACGCAACAGAAGGTTCCGCGGGAATGGATTTAAGGGCTGCCGAAGCGCTTAACGT